>NZ_OU015321.1:2612500-2718917 GCF_907163105.1 Cloacibacterium caeni | reverse complement strand
GAAAACTAGATCCTGTAATTGGTAGAGACGAAGAAATAAGAAGAGTTTTACAAATTTTATCAAGAAGAACCAAAAACAACCCAATTCTGATTGGTGAACCTGGCGTAGGTAAAACCGCTATTGCAGAAGGAATTGCTCACAGAATTATTTCAGGAGACGTTCCAGAAAATTTAATGGACAAAACCATTTATTCACTAGATATGGGCGCATTAATTGCTGGCGCAAAATACAAAGGTGAATTCGAGGAGCGTTTGAAATCTGTAGTAAATGAAGTCATCAAAAGTGATGGACAAATCATTCTTTTCATCGATGAAATTCACACTTTAGTTGGAGCTGGTGGTGGAGAAGGCGCAATGGACGCTGCTAACATTTTGAAACCTGCATTGGCAAGAGGAGAACTTAGAGCAGTAGGTGCAACGACTTTAAATGAATATCAAAAATATTTTGAAAAAGATAAAGCTTTAGAAAGACGTTTCCAAAAAGTAATGGTAGAAGAACCAGACACAGAATCTGCGATTTCTATCTTGAGAGGAATTAAAGACAAGTACGAAGCGCACCATAAAGTAAGAATAAAAGACGAAGCCATTATTGCTGCTGTAGAAATGTCTCAAAGATATATTTCAGATAGATTTTTACCAGATAAAGCCATCGACTTAATCGATGAAGCTTCTGCAAAACTAAGAATGGAAATCAATTCTAAACCTGAAGAATTAGATATTCTTGACAGAAAATTAATGCAGCTAGAAATAGAACTCGCTGCGATTTCAAGAGAAGGAAACGAAGTGAAAATCAACCATCTAAAAGAAGATATTGCCAGAATCCAGGAGCAACGAAACGAAATCAATGCAAAATGGTTGAAAGAGAAACAGAAATCTGAAGATCTTACCCGTATTAAAAAAGAAATTGAAGCTTTAAAATTAGAAGCTGAAAGAGCTTCCAGAGTGGGTGATTATGCAAAAGTTGCTGAAATTCAGTACGGAAAACTTCGGGAAAAAGAAGAAGAACTTCAAAAGCTGGAGCTTGAAATGCAGAATTATCAGAATGAACTCATCAAAGAAGAAGTAACTGCTGAAAACATTTCAGAAGTGATTGCAAAATGGACCGGAATTCCGGTAACGAAACTTCTGCAATCCGAAAGAGAAAAACTTCTTCATTTAGAAGATGAACTTCATAAAAGAGTTGTTGGTCAGGAAGAAGCTATTTCTGCAGTTGCTGACGCGATTAGAAGAAACAGAGCTGGATTAAATGACGAGAGAAAACCAATCGGTTCCTTCCTTTTTTTAGGAACTACCGGAGTCGGAAAAACCGAGCTAGCAAAAGCTTTGGCGGAGTTTCTTTTTGATGATGAAAATAACATGACCAGAATCGATATGAGTGAATATCAGGAAAGGCATTCCGTCTCTCGTTTGGTGGGCGCGCCTCCAGGATATGTGGGCTACGACGAAGGTGGTCAATTGACGGAAGCGGTTCGCAGAAGACCTTATTCTGTGGTTCTTTTGGATGAGATCGAGAAAGCGCATCCGGATGTTTTCAATACTTTGCTGCAGGTTTTGGATGATGGAAGATTGACGGATAACAAAGGTAGAGTGGTGAATTTCAAGAATTCAATTATCATTATGACTTCCAATTTGGGATCGCATTTGATTCAGGAAAATTTTGAAAATATTACCGATGATAATGTAAAGGAAGTTGTCGAGAAGACCAAAGATGAAGTTTTCACGCTCTTGAAACAAACTTTAAGACCGGAATTCCTGAACAGGATTGATGAAATTGTGCTTTTCCAGCCTTTGACCAAAAAGGAAATCGGAAAAATTGTGCATTTCCAACTTCGTACTTTCAATAAAATGCTCGAAAAAAGAGGAATTTTTATGACCGCTACCGAAGATGCGATCGATTATCTAACCAAAAAAGGTTATGATCCGAGTTTCGGAGCTAGACCGCTGAAAAGAGTTTTGCAGCAAGAAGTTTTGAACAGATTATCTAAAGAAATTCTCGCAGGAAAGATAAATGATGGAGACAGAATCACTTTAGATTACTTCGAAGAAAGCGGACTGGTTTTCAGACCAGTTGAAAAATAACATTGATATTTTTCATATATAACTTACCATTTAAGTTTATCATAGGAGATCCGTCTGGAATTTTTTCAGGCGGATTTTTTTATTTTGAGAACTTTACAAAAAAAATTATCTAAAAAATAAAAAATTTCTAGCATTTCACCCTAATATTACAAAATCAGCAATAAAATAAACCTAATAAAATTATCTAATTCATAAAGATTTAAGTTAATTTAATAATCATTTATCAAAGAAAAAACACATCCATTAAATAAAAATCAACACTTTTTGAAAAAAAATTTAAAAAAAATATTGCACACTAAATTTCAACTCTATATATTCGCAGCTGTGAATTAAAAAAACAATTTTATTAAAAATTAATTTGATATGAAGAAATTACTATTCGGAGTTATGGCGCTAGGAATGTTAGCTGCATGTAACACAACTGAGGAAACTGCAAACTTAACAGAAGACAATGCTAGAACAGCAACTGCATCTAGAAAATCTTGTCCATCTGAAGAAATCAGAGCAGAATTATTAAAGAATGATGCAAAAGCAAGAGCAAGATTTGCTGCAATAGAAGCGGGAACTGAAAAATTCATTCAAGCTAAAAAACTAGGAAGAGTATTAGCTGATGGAACTGTAGAAATCCCTGTAGTTGTAAATTTATTATACAGAACTACTGCAGAAAATCTATCTGATGCTAGAATCGCAGAACAAATTGCTGTTCTTAACAAAGACTTCGGAGCAACTAACACTGATATTAATAAAATCCCTGCTGAATTCGCTTCAGTAGCTGCTGGTGACACCAAAGTAAGATTTAGATTGGTAAAAACAGTTAGAAAATCAACTTCTGTAAGATCTTGGAAAACCAATGACGCTATGAAGAAAGCTTCTACTAAAGGAATTGACGCTACAGATCCAACACAATACTTCAACATTTGGGTTGTAGGTGATATGGGAAGTATCTTAGGATACGCAACTTTCCCAGAATCTGCTGGTCAGTGGAATGATGGAGTTGTTTTAGCTTCTAAATACACTGGTGTAACTGGTGCTACTGCTCCATACAACTTAGGAAGAACTGCAACTCACGAAGTAGGACACTATTTAAATCTTCGTCATATTTGGGGAGATGCGACTTGTGGAAACGATTTCGTAGCTGACACTCCTACTCAAACTGGTTCTAACGGCGGTTCACCAACTTATCCACTATACAACACTTGTGGTGGTGTACAAAGATCTGTAATGTTCATGAACTACATGGATTATGTATATGATTCTGCAATGTATATGTTCTCTGCTGGTCAAAGAGACAGAATGCAAGCTGTAGTAGCTGCAGGTGGCGCAAGAGCAGGATTAAGAAACTTATAATCTTTACTCTATAAAATATTAGGATTGCCATACTTTGGCAATCCTTATCTATTGGTCTGAAAAATTAAAAATCAAATAAATCAACTATGAAGAAATTACTTTTCGGTGCATTTGCACTTGGAACACTAATCGCGTGTAATTCAAACGACTCAACTGAAACACTAACAGAAAACACCAGCATTGCTTCTAGAAGAAGTTGCCCTTCTGAAAAATTAAGAGCAGAAAGATTAAAAAGCGACCCTAAACTCATGGCAAAATACATCGCCAATGAAGAAAAAGCCAACAAATTCATTCAAGCTAAAAAACTAGGAAGAGTATTAGCTGATGGCTCCGTAGACATCCCAGTAGTAGTAAATGTATTATACAGAACTACCGCAGAAAATGTTTCAGCTACAAGAATCGCTGAGCAAATTGCAGTTTTAAATGCAGACTTCGCTGGAACGAACACGGATGCTTCAAAAATTCCTACAGAATTTTCTTCACTCAAAGCAGGAGATACTAAAGTGAGATTTCACCTAATTAAAACGGTAAGAAAAGCTACTACTAAAACTTCTTGGAGTACCAATGACGCTATGAAAAAATCTTCTACTGGCGGAATTGATGCTACTTCACCAGCAAGTTATTTCAATATTTGGGTAGTAGGTTCTATGGGTGGAGTTTTAGGTTACGCTACTTTCCCAGAATCTGCTGGTACAGCTGTAGATGGTGTAGTAATTGCAGCTCCTTATTTTGGTAAAACCGGAGCTACTTCTCCATTCAACCTAGGAAGAACAGGCACTCACGAAGTAGGTCATTATTTAAATCTTCGTCACATTTGGGGAGATGCAACTTGCGGCAGTGATTTAGTAACTGATACACCAACCCAAACTGGTGCTAATTATGGTAAACCAACTTACCCTCTTTACAATACTTGTGGAGGCGTAAAAAGATCTGTAATGTTTATGAACTATATGGATTATGTAGATGATGCAGCTATGTTTATGTTTTCGACTGGACAAAAAGCTAGAATTCAAGCAACGGTTGCTTCTTCTGGACCAAGAGCTGGGTTAAGAGTTTACTAAACAACAATATTTATTAAAATACAATCCCAAGTCAAGTTGACTTGGGATTTTTTTATCTATTTTTAAGAAGAATCCACCCCGTTCTGGTGTAATGTCCATCAATTTCCATTACATACCAATAAGTTCCTGAAGGTAATAATCTACCATTATATAATCCATTCCAATTGAATTTTAAAACATCTTCCGCCATAAAAACTTGAGTGCCGAATTTATCAAATATTTTAAGTTTCACATTAGAGAAAAACTCAATATTAGAAACGCGCCATACATCATTATAACCATCATGATTAGGTGTAAAAGCATTTGGAATAAAAAGTACCGCCGAAGTAGCAACCGCTGTACAACTATTGGTTTGAGATTTTACATAAATCTGATAAATCCCAGCGGACAAATTTTTAAAAACATTAGAAGTTTGCCAATTTACATTGTCTAAAGAATACAAATAAGGAGGATTCCCATTTTCTGCTAAAATTTCTAGAAAATTCTCGCCACTTTTCACTTGAGTAATTATCGGAGTAATACCAGGAGTTACATCAACTGTTTGAATAGCTACACAACCTTTACTATCGGTAAGTTTTACTGAATATTTTCCTGGACTTGAAATTTGCAGCGTCTGACTCACAACTGGTGGAATTGTTTGCCATTCTGCAATGAAACCGGCACCTACATCTAAAACAATATTTTCTCCATCACAAATAGAAGTGTCTTTTAAAACAGTGGAAAATGGAGCTTGTAGAATTTTAACTTTTACTTCTGCCCTTTCACTTTCACAACCATTTACCGTTTGTGTAACCCAAAAAGAAAAATCTCCAGCAATTGAAGTATTGGGAACTGGAGCGATTGTATTTCCAGTACCTCCTGTTGAACTAGTATACCATTTCAAATCAGTTCCGACTGCTGACAAAGATGAGGCAGTGGAATTTTGACAAAATTCATAATTTGAAACGACAGGAGCCGATGGATTATCAAAAATATTAACTGTAATTTTCGCTCTTGCACTTTCACACCCATTAACCGTTTGAGTAATCCAAAAATCTTTAATTCCAACCACGGAAGTATCAATAATTGGAGTATTTATACTTCCTATTCCACCAGTTGCAGAAGTATACCAAAGTATATTATTTTCTGGAGTCGTGAGAGTTGCGGTAGAATTTCTACAAAAACTAAAACTCCTATTGCTTGGCGCATTAGGATACCCATTGATTTTCACTGTAGAAATACCAGACATTACCCTACAAGAAGTCAAATTTATATTAGTAGATTCACCTACAATAAATCTGAATTGGTCATTATTCTGATAACTTCCTGCCGGAATGGTGATATTAGGATTACTTGTGGCACCAGTTAAATTTACCCAAGTGTTTCCGCCATCTGTACTTTTTTGCCAAATGAAATTTACATTTTGAAAAGTATTAGAACTCATTTGCGCAGTTAGAATAAAACTCTGTAAATTGTCACAAACTCCAGTGGTGAAAAGATTTCCTAAAGTAGCAGTAATAGATGTAGATGGACCACAAGGAGAAAAACTAATATCATCTATTGCCAAGTCATTTCCGTTTCCCCCAGGAGCATTATTAATTAAAACTACATCTACATCAGAGGAAGAAGGGTCTGATTTAAAATCTAAATAAAAGTTTTTCCAAACCTCTCCGTTTTCTTCTGTTAAAATTCCTGTAGAAATAGAACCTAAAATAGCTCCAGTAGTTGTACTTCTTATTTGAAAAGTTACATTAGGCTTAATCAAATTCGCTCCAGTTCTGTGTAAATTAATAATCCAAGCAGAAAAACGGTAAACCTGATTAGAACAAAGATTAGAAACCCTTCTTCTATAAAATTCTCCTGGGCTGTAATCTGCATTTACTACCAACATATTTCCATAAGTTCCAGAAGGATCATTGGTATGATCTAATGATTTTTGCCAACCCCAAGGTAAATATTCCGTAGTATTTGAAATCGTATAATAACCATCATTGGGTGGCATTATTGATGAATAAATATAATTGGTAAATGCTGGAGAAACCAATGCTGGAGAAACCGTCTGATAAGAATTATTCACCCTCCCAAAATCTTCTACGAAAATTGGAGCTCCGAAAGAACCTCCGCAGACTTGAGCATTTAACTTCCCAATGAAAATTAAACTAAAAATTAGTGAAAATTTAAAAAAATTTTTCCACGACATTATTGTCTTTTTTTGAGAAGATAAAATTAGGTATTTAAAATTAAAAATCCCGAAATATTTTCGGGATTAAAGTATGATTTTTATGATTTCTTTTTTGCTTTTATCATCATTTCCAGCATATCCCACATTTCTTGCGGAATTTGTTCGAGCATATTAAATTCTCCCGCTCCTTGCAACCATTCTCCACCATCGATGGTTACTACTTCTCCGTTCATATAAGCAGAATAATCAGAAACCAAATACGCTGCAAGATTTGCCAATTCTTGATGTTCCCCTACTCTTCTTAAAGGAACTTTTTTTCTCATATCAAATTTATCAGCCAAATCTCCTGGTAATAATCTTTCCCAAGCTCCTTTTGTAGGAAATGGACCTGGTGCTATTGCATTAAAACGAATGTTGTATTTTGCCCACTCTACAGCGAGACTTCTCGTCATGGCTAGAACTCCAGCTTTAGCACAAGCTGATGGAACTACATAAGCGGAACCTGTCCAAGCGTAAGTAGTAACGATATTCAAAACTGTTCCCGGAATTTTATTATCAATCCAATATTTTCCTACGGAAAGTGTACAGTTTTTGGTTCCTTTCAAAACAATATCTAAAATAGAATCAAAAGCAGAATGCGTTAATCTTTCGGTTGGTGAAATAAAATTTCCAGCGGCATTATTTAACAAAATATCAATTCTACCAAATTCTTTTATCGCAGCTTCTTTCATAGCTTCTACTTCGTCCCAATTTCTTACATCGCAAGAAACACAAAGTACTTTTCCGCCAGTTTCTTCCTCCAATTCTTTTGCTGTTCCTTGTAATTTTTCTAAATTTCTAGAAGTAATCACTACTTTGGCGCCCAATTGTAGAAAATACTTTGTCATGGCTTTTCCAAGACCACTTCCGCCTCCTGTTACGATGGCTACTTTATCTTTTAATGCGTTCTCTTGAAGCATAGGTTGTGTATACATATTCATGACAAGTCTTGTTTAAAATTAATGCTTAAAAGTAAGCATTTATAAAATTCCGAGAAAAAAATCTATTATGTAAAGAAGATGATTAACAAAAAAAGACCGCAAAATTGCGGTCTTTTCTAAAAATATTTTGAAAGTTTCTAGTATCCGAAAATTTCTTCTAAAGAAAGTTTTTTTACTTCTCCTAGTTTTTTCATATCGTCCATAGAAACTCTTTTTTCAGAAGCTACAATTGCATACGTGTAAGGTTTTCCTGAGAAATAATTCTGGTGGAATTTCTTAACATCTGCCATTGTAATTTTATCTACAGTTTCGTACATTTTCTTTCTAATGTCATCAGTAAGACCTAAATTTTTAGCGTTTAAATAGTTGTAAATGATACCATCTTGAGTAATTCTCTCTGTTTGAATATCTTTTTTCACTTGATTTTTAGCCAATTCTAAATTTTTAGTCAATTCTGGCATTTTGGTTAGCAATTCATTCATAGCAACCGTAGCATCGTTAAATTTATCTGCTTGAGAACCTACATAACCTAATAAATAGTAATCTTGGTCTTTTTTCTGTGGCTGCACATAATATCCGTAAGTACTGTAAGCCAAAGCTTTACTTTCTCTAATCGTTTGGAATACTAAACTTCCCATACCTCCACCGAAATAGTTATTGAACACATTAACCATCGTCGTTTTTTCTGGGTTGTAAGTTTCTGTATTTCTAATCCATCTGGTTTCTGCCTGAACCATATCATAATCTGCAAAAAGCACTTGATTTTTAGCAGGAACTTCTTGTTTGAAAGTTTTTGCTGGAGCTGCTACTGCAAAATTTGCAGGAACTTGGTGCAATGTTTTCAACTGAGAAACAACGTTATAAACAGGAGTTGGTCCGTAATAAATTACTGTTTGCTCATAATTATTTAGGTTTTTAATTCTGTCTACCAATTCTTGAGCGGTTACAGCATTCAGTTCCTCATTGGTCAAAACATTGTTGAATTTATTTTCTGAACCATAAAGCGCATAACTTGTTAAACCTTGTAAAATTGCACCTTTATTTGCTTTAGCATCTTTTCTTGCTTTATTCAATCTTGCTTTAAGCGCTGCTAATGCTTTTTCGTCTGCTTTTACATTATTTACCACTTCTTCGTACAATTTCACTGCATTTTCGAAGTTTTCCTGTAAACCTTCGATATTTACCGTGGTGTACTCTTCTCCTGTAGAAACATTAAAACTACATGCAATTTTGTAGAATGCTTTAGAGATTTCTTCGGCAGTCATTTTATCAGTCCCTAAAAACTGAATGTATTGAGAAGCTAAACTTTGTTTTTTATCATTCAAAGAACCTATTTTGTAACGGTAACTTAATCTGAAAATATCATTGTCTTTGTTCGGAACGTAAAGCACTTCTGCTTTTCCTAATTTAGATTTCTGAATATCTTTTTTGTAATCTAAGAAAACTGGTTTCGCAGCAGTTGCAGGCATTTCATTTATTGTTTTCACAAATGCCGATTGCTTATCTGGATTGGTTTCTACTGGTGTAATTGATGGTTTTTCAATTTTTACAGTCGCTGGAGATTCTCCTTTTCTTTTCAAAACAGCTACATAATTGTCACCAAAATATTTATTAGCAAAAGCTACGATGTCTTCTTTTTTGATTTTAGACAAATCGTTTACATAAGCAACTTGGTCTCTCCAATCTAATTCTGAAGTGAAAGCATCCATCAAAACGCTAGCTCTATCACCGTATTTTTCGGTTTCGTAGATTTTGTTTTTCTTGATGTTATTGATGATAGAAGTGATAAGTTGGTCATCAAAATTTCCTTTTTTAAGGTTTTCGATTTCATTTAATACTAAAGCTTTTACATCTTCTAAACTTTGACCAGAAGTTGGCGCGGCAGAAAGATATAGAATTCCGTAATCAATCAATGAATAAGTGAAAGCTGAAGCTCTCAATAATTTTTGTTTTTTAACCAAGTTCAAGTCTAATAAACCTGCTCTTCCGTTGGTTAAAATTTGACCAACTAAATCTGCCAATAAAGCATCTTTATCTTTATTTCCAGGTAATCTGTAACCGATGGTTAAATTTTCTGCATCTGGACCTACAATTTCTTTTACAATTGGTGCTGTAATCGCATCTTCTGGTTGGAAAGTGTATTTATCAAATGGTTTTGGTTGCATGTAAGAAAACGCTTTGTCCACTTTTGCAATTACCTCATCTGGATTGAAGTCACCCGAAAGGATAATTCCCATGTTATTAGGAACGTAATATTTATTAAAATACTTTCTGATTTCTACTAAAGAAGGATTTTTAAGGTGTTCTACCGTACCAATAGTTGTTTGTAAACCGTAGTTATGCTTTTGGAAAAGATTAGAGAATAAAGTTTCAGAAACTTTTCTTCCGTCATTATCCAGCGTTCTATTTTTTTCTTCGTAAACCGCTTCTAATTCAGTATGGAAAATTCTAAGTGTAGGATTTCTGAATCTTTCTGCCTGTACTGCTAAATATTTATCCAAAGAAGCACTAGGAACGTCATCTGTATAAACCGTTTGTTCAAAACTGGTAAAAGCATTGGTTCCTTGAGCGCCCATTGCAGACATCATTTTGTCATATTCGTTTGCAATTGCATATTTTGCGGCAACTCCAGAAACTGAATCTATTTTTTTATAGATGGCTTTTCTTTGAACTTCGTCTTTAGTAGAATTATATTGCTCGTATAATGCGTCAATTTTTTCTAATTCTACTTTTTCTTTAGACCAATCTAATGAACCGTATTTATCAGTTCCTTTAAATAACATGTGCTCTAAATAATGCGCCAAACCAGTATTGGTTGCAGGGTCTGTTTTACTTCCTGCTTTGATGGCAACATACGCTTGGATTCTAGGATCCTTATTCGTAGGACTTAAAATAACAGTTAAACCATTCTTCAAAGTGTAAAAACGAGCTTTCGCAGGGTCATTGGTCACATATTTATACGTGTAACCGCCACTCGAAGCTTCTTTCCACTGAAACTGGTTTTGGGCAAAAGCAACTACAGAAACTAAGACTGCAGCAAATGCCAAAGTAAGCTTTCTAATCATATTGAATTAATTTTTTTCTATTAGACGCAAAAAATGCAAAAATGTTTCTTAAACATTCATATTTTTTGAAAAAGAAGAATTTTATCTTTCAAAAAGCAATCTTTCTCCGTGTTTTTCAGGAGAAACTTTACCATTTTCATAAGCCAGAAAACCATTGACGAAAGTATGTGTAATTTCTGAGTGAAAAGTCTCGTTTTCTAGTGGACTCCAACCACATTTTGAGAGGATATTTTCTTTAGAAACTGTAATTTCTGCATTAGGATTAATGATTACCAAATCTGCTTTGTACCCTTCTTTTACATAACCCCTTTTTTCAATTTCGAATAAAATAGCAGGATTGTGACACATTTTTTCAACCACTTTTTCTAAAGAAATCTTGCCTTTTTTGAAATATTCAAACATTACAGGTAAAGAATATTGAACCAAAGGTGCACCAGAAGGACAGTTCAAATATTTGTTAGATTTTTCTTCCAAAGTATGCGGAGCGTGATCAGTTGCAATCACATCTATTCTATCATCTAAAAGTGCTTCCCAAAGTCCTTTTTTATCCGTTTCGGTTTTTACAGCAGGATTCCATTTGATAAGAGAACCTTTGGTTTCATAATCTTCGTTGGTGAAATGAAGGTGATGCACACAAACTTCAGCGGTGATTTTTTTTTCTTTTAACGGAATATCATTTCGGAAAAGCTCCATTTCTTTAGCAGTAGAAAGATGATAAACATGCAATCTCGCGCCAGTTTTTTTGGCGAGTTCTATTGCTTTTGAACTTGAAAGAAAACACGCTTCATCACTTCTAATTAAGTGATGAAATTTCACAGGAATATCTTCTCCGTATTGTTCTTTATAGATTTCTGTATTTTTTTTGATGGTCGCTTCATCTTCACAATGCACACAAATCGGCATTTTTACTTGAGAGAAGATTTCTTCCAAAATTTCGGAATTATCTACCAACATATTCCCTGTAGAAGAGCCTAAAAATAGTTTAACGGCTGCTACATTTTTTGGATTGGTTTTCAGAACTTCTTCTAAATTATCATTGGTTCCGCCCATCGAAAAAGAATAATTGGCGTAAGATTTCTCCGAAGCGATTTTATATTTTTCTTCTAAAAGTTCTTGCGTTACCGCATTCGGAAAGGTGTTCGGTTGTTCTATAAAACTGGTTACTCCGCCTGCAATTGCAGCTTTTGATTCACTTTCTATATCGCCTTTGTGTGTTAAACCAGGCTCACGAAAATGCACTTGATCATCAATTACTCCAGGAATTAGGAATTTTTCTTCAGCATCAATGATTTTATCTACATTTTCTTCGGAAATAGTTGATGAAATTTTTGCAATCAAATCATTTTCAATCAATACATCAGCTTTAAAAATCTTTCCTTCATTTACGATTTGTGCGTTTTTGATTAAGGTTTTCATTTTACTTTTAGATTTTTACAAATTTAATTTAACTTTTGAGGAAAGCCAAAGAAATTTAGGTTTTTGTGAAAGTGTAAAAGTTCAATTCTAAGGTTTATGAAAAATTCGTAAATCTAAAATCCCAAATCCCAAATCTTATAGTTATTTTTGCAATCTAAAATTTTTGGAAATTGAAAAAAATTCTGGGTGATACCTTAATTTACGGAATTGGAGCTATAATGCCGAGAATAATTTTATTTGTTCTCAATCCTTTATACATCCATTACATTAACACGAATGATTTCGCTAAGTTTTCTAATCTTTATGCATTAATTTCTTTTGTTAATATTGTTTTATCTTTTGGTTTTGAAACAGCTTACTTCAGATTTTCTGCTGAAAAAGACAATGAAAAGAAGACATTCAACACTTCTTTTTGGTTCATGGCTTTGCTTTCTGCATTATTTTTGGTTTCTGTATTGATTTTTAATCAACCAATAGCTAACTACTTTGGATACGAGAAAAACCCTGAATACATTAAATGGTTTGCTTGGATTGCTTTTTTAGACAATTTAGCTGTTATACCTTTTGCATGGCTTCGTTTTAAGGGAATGCCAATAAAATATACCGCGGTTAGAATTTTACAATCCTTATTCCAAACTCTTGTAGTAGTAGCACTTTTCCTTTGGATTCCTACAGAATTTTCTCAAAAATTAGGCATGAAAGAAAAAGTTTCTTTTCCATTTTTCAGTAATTTAATGGGAAGTTTATTGGGTGCAGTTTTGCTTTCTCCTATTATTTTCAAAGTTCAGCTTCAGTTTGTAAAAGATTTATTTTTTAGAATGCTGAAATACGCTTTTCCTGTGATGATTGCAGGCTTAGCATTTATGGTAAATGAAAATTATGCTTTGGCAATACAGATGCATCATATCCCTGATAGTGATGCGGGAGCTTATGGAGGAACTTATAAATTAGCAGTTTTGATGACGCTTTTTGTTACTGCTTACAGAATGGGAATAGAACCTTTCTTTTTCAAACAAATGCAAAGTGAAAACGCAAAAAATACTTATGCAAACGTAGCAGAATATTTTGCTCTTTTTTCTTCTGTAGTTGCACTGGGAATTATTACTAATATTTCTTGGTTAAAACTCTTATTTATTCCTAATAAAACATATTGGATAGCTTTAGATATTATTCCAATCATTGTAATTGCTAACTTATTTTTTGGGATTTATTATAACTTTTCTACTTGGTATAAAGTGACAGACAAAACACATTTCGGAACTATCATTTCTTGGATTGGAGCAGGTATCACAATCGCTCTAAACTTGTTATTCTTAAGCAAATACGGATTTATGGTTTCTGCATGGGTAAAATTCTCATCCTACTTTTTAATGATGGTACTTTCTTATTGGTTAGGACAAAAATATTATCCTATAGATTATAAAATTAAGAAAATGTCTTTCTTCATAATACTATTAATCGTATTTAGCTATATAACTGTAGAAGTTTTTGAATATAATTTTTGGTTAAGTAATTTATTATTCATTATTTACACCACAGTTTTATTATACTCTGAAAAGAAATTTATTTTATCAAAAATTAAAAAATAAGATGACCATAAAAGTAATCAACAAATCAAAACACGCTTTACCAAAATACCAAACTGCACTTTCTGCAGGAATGGATTTATATGCTAATATTTCTGAACCCATCACGCTGAAATCTTTAGAGAGAAGATTAATCAGCACAGGCTTATTCATTTCACTTCCAGAAGGTTACGAAGCACAAGTAAGACCTAGAAGTGGACTTGCTCTAAAAAACGGAATTACGGTTCTGAATACCCCTGGAACAATAGACGCTGATTATCGTGGAGAAATTGGAGTAATTTTAGTAAATTTATCGGCCGAAGAATTTACCATCAATGACGGTGACAGAATCGCTCAAATGATTATTGCTAAACACGAAACCGCAACTTGGGAAGAAGTAAACACTTTAGAAGAAACAGAACGCGGAGAAGGTGGTTTTGGCAGTTCTGGAGTCGCTAAAAAATAACAATTAAAAACACAAATAAATTTAAACCAAATTAAACTATGAAAATAATAGTTCCAATGGCAGGACGTGGTTCTAGACTAAGACCACACACACTTACCGTTCCAAAACCATTAATTCCTATTGCAGGAAAACCGATTGTACAAAGATTAGTAGAAGATATAGCAAAAGTAGCTGGCGAAAACATAGATGAAATAGCATTTATCATAGGAGATTTCGGACCAGAAGTTGAACAATCTTTAATAGAAATTGCAGAAAAACTAGGAGCAAAAGGAAGCGTTTATACGCAAGACGAACCTCTAGGAACAGCTCACGCTATAAAATGCGCAGAACAATCTATGCAAGGAGACGTAGTCGTAGCATTTGCGGATACCCTTTTCCGTGCCGATTTTAAACTAGATACCAATTCTGATGGAGTGATTTGGGTAAAAAAAGTAGCCGATCCTTCTGCTTTTGGTGTTGTAAAATTAGACGATTATGGCTTCATCACTGATTTTGTAGAAAAACCACAAACTTTCGTTTCAGATTTAGCAATTATTGGAATTTATTATTTCAAATCTGCTGAAAAATTGATGGAAGAAATTAATTATATCATGAGTAATGATATAAAAGTAGGTGGTGAATATCAATTGACTACAGCTCTTGAAAATCTTCGTCAAAAAGGAGCTAAATTCTCTCTAGGAAAAGTAGATGATTGGATGGATTGTGGAAATAAAAATGCAACTGTAGAAACCAATGGTAAAATCCTTCAATACGAAAAAGAAGAATTTGCAAATTTCCCAGCATCAGCAGAAATAGAAAACAGTCTTATTATTCCGCCATGTTTTATCGGGGAAAATGTAAAAATTAAAAATTCTAAAATTGGGCCTTATGTTTCTTTAGGAAATGGAACTTGTGTAGAAAATTCTAATATCGAAAATTCTTTGATTCAAGAGAAAACAGTCATCAATCATGGTAATTTAAGCAACTCTATGATTGGTAGTAACGCACAATACTTTGGCGTTTCTAGAGAAATTTCCTTAGGAGATTATTCGGTGCTAGATTTTTTATCAAAAGGAAATGATTAATACACTATAAATCAATAAATTAACCAAACCACACAAAACATATTGTGTGGTTTGGCGTTAAAATTGTAATGTTCTTCCACAAGTAACATTTACAATCATAGAATATGAAAAATTATATACTTATCCTTATTTCATCATTAGCTTTATTATCTTGTAAAGCTAGAAAAACCGTAGAACAAAATCCAGCTCCTGCAGAAAATGTAAGTTCTAATAAAGCTTTTTTCGAAACAATCACTAAAAAAGATGCTTTTGAAAGTTTAAAAATCACTAGCAAAGTCAATGCGGAGACAGACAGATTTATCCCAACTATTGATGGAACATTTTACATAGAAAATGACCAAAAAATTTGGGCAAATTTCTCATTTCTTTTTATGTCTCAAGCAAGAGCCAATATTACTCCTGCTGGAATCAAAGCCTACGAAAAGATAAATAAGACATATATTGATTCTAATTTTGACTACATCAATAATCTTTTGAAAGTTAATTTCATAGATTACAGAGCTTTACAAAATTTACTTCTCGGTAAAACCTTTATTCCTGTTAATGAAAAAGATTATACTTTTTTGCAAAATGAAAACGGTTATTTGCTGAATTCTGCTAAAAACCAAATTATCACCGTAAATGGTAAAACCAGTGAGTACAAAACTTCACTAGAATATTCTCCTGAATTGACTTTGAAAAAGGTATTTTTACAAGACATTAAAAACAATAATAGTCTAGAAGTGAGCTATAATGATTATGAAATTTTCGGTTCACAAAAACTCCCAAAAAGTGTTAAAATAATTATAAAAGCACAGAAAACAGACCAAATTTTAATAGAAAATACGAAATTTGAATTTTTGAAGATGGAAACTCCTTTTTCCATTCCTACTAATTATACAAAGACAGAAATTAAATGATGCATAAGAAACTGAGTTTATTATTAGGATTACTAGCCTTTAGCATTTTCTTTTCTCAACAAGGAAGAAAAGAACAACTGCAAAAACAAAATTCAGAGCTAAAAAAACAAATTGCTGCCATTAATGCTACTCTTGCAAAAGCCAGAGGAGAAGCAAAATTATCTCTTGCTTATCTTAATGATGTCAATAAAAAAATTGCGCTCCGAGAAAGAGTTTATAATAACACTCAGAAAGAGAAAAGATTCATAGAAGATGACATCTACCTGCGTCAGTTAGAAATCAATAAATTTAACCGTGAACTAAAAGTTCTTCGTAAAGAATATGCTGATATTCTAGTAAAAGCATACAAGAACAAAGGCGTTCAAAACAAAGTAACCTTTATTCTTTCTTCTAGAGATTTAGGAGAAGCATTGAGAAGAGTTCAATACATCAAGCAATACGGAGAATATCAAGATAAAAAAGCAGCTGAGATTAATCAAAAAGCTACTCAAATCAAAAAATCTATCGGTTTAAAGCAAAAATCTGTAAAAGAGAAAGAAAACCTTCTTAATAAGCAAAAACAAGAACTCGCTGTAATTCAAGTAGAAAGAAAACAAAAAGAAGTACTTTTAGAAGAATTTAAGAAAAACGAGGCAAAACTGGTAGGAGAACTTAGGACTAAACAAGCCGAAAATAAAAAGGTAGAAAATGCCATCAGAAATCTCATCAATGAAGAGATAAAAGCGGCCAAAGCTAAAGCTGAAGCAGATAAAAAAGCAGAAGCAGAAAGAATAAGACTAGCAAAAATTGCCGCTGAAAAAGAAAAAGCAAAAATAGACGCTGAGAATAAAGCGAAAGCTGATGCACTTGCTCTTGCGAAGAAAAAAGCAGAAGAAGAGGAAAGAAAAGCTACAAAACTTGCCCGTGAAAAAGCGGAAGCAGAAAGAGTTGCCAAAGAAAAAAATGATGCCGAAAAAATAGCAAAAGCAGAAAAAGAGAAAAAAGAGTCTGAAGAAAAAGCAAATGCTGCTAAAGCAAAAGCTGATGAAGCTAGAAATGCATCAAAAGCATTAGCAGATAAAACAGATAAAGAAAAAGCAGCTGTTGAAGAGAAAAAAATGAAAGACTTCGGAGTGGGAGCAATTACCGCAGGAAGCAACTTCGCAGCGAATAAAGGAAAAATGTCTTTCCCTGTTCCTTCTGGTCAAGTTACTGAAAGATTTGGCAGACAACCGCACCCAGTTTTCAAAGGAATTACTATTGAAAATAACGGAATAAAAGTGGTAGTTCCAAACGGAACGAGAGCAAGATGTGTATTCCCAGGTGTTGTGAGCAACATTTTGGTAAGTGGTGGAGCAAAAACTGTATTGGTTAAACATGGAGACTACTTCAGTATCTATGGAAACTTAGAAAATGTAAACGTTGCCAAAAACCAACAAGTCTCTGCAGGAACCACCATTGGAAGTATCGGAACTGATTTTGATGGGAATTTTGCACTCGATTTTCAAATTTGGAATGGAGCCAATCCAGTTAATCCATTAGATTGGGTTTCGTATTAAAAAATCCTTACCTTTGTAAAAATTTTCAAAAATGATTTCACCAATTATTATACTATCACTTTCTTGGCAGCATATCCTAATTGTTGCTATCGTACTTTTATTACTTTTCGGAGGTAAAAAAATTCCTGAATTAATGAGAGGAGTTGGTAGCGGAATTAAAGAATTTAAAGACGCTGTAAAAGAAGACGAAAAAAAGCCAGAAGATAAATCTCAAAATCCTTCTTAACATGTCTTTTACCGAACACGCATGGAATATCTTCAACAAATCTGTTGAAGATTATCATTTACATGATAACGTAGACTTTCCTATAAATAATCCATTCGAAAATGGCAGTTTGGAACATCTTTTGTATACTAAGAATTGGATAGATACCGTACAATGGCATTTAGAAGATATCATTAGAGACGAAAATATTGATCCGGTAGAAGCACTACAATTGAAAAGAACAATTGATGCTTCTAACCAAAAAAGAACTGATTTGGTGGAATATATTGACAGTTATTTTTTCCAAAAATATCAAAATATCACGCCTAAATCAGACGCTAAAATCAATACAGAAACAGTGGCTTGGGCAATTGATAGATTTTCAATTCTCGTTTTGAAAGTTTATCACATGAACCAAGAAGCTACTAGAGAATCTGCCACAGAAGAACATAGAGCAAAATGTACAGAAAAACTCAATGTACTTCTAGAGCAGAAAGAAGATTTAAGCCAAGCGATTGATCAATTACTTTTAGATATAGAAAACGGTGATGTTAAGATGAAGGTATACAAACAAATGAAGATGTATAATGACGAAAGTCTTAACCCTATCCTTTATCAAAAATCTAATTCATAAAAATGAGAAATACAATAAATTTACTTTTCGCCTTGCTTCTATTGACTTCGTGCTCGGTAGAAAAAGTAAATTTATCTCCTTTGTCTAATAGTTTTTCGAGTTATTCTACCCAAACTAGTTTTTCTGAACAGACGTATAAATCTATGGAAAGGGTGAATTACCTCTCAGAAATCACCAATACGCTTACAGAATTTCCAGTTTTTAAAAATCAAAAACTCAATGCAGAAATTTATAAAATGAAACTGCATATTTCTGATTACATTTATTCTATCAAACAGAATAACAAGGCGGAACAAACTAAGGCTTATAAAAACTACACCAATTCTTATAAAACAATTCAGACGCTGAAAACAAGTCTTCCAAAAGACGATTTAGAATTACTGAATAGATATTTGGCTAAAATCAAAACAAACATTAGTCTTATAGATTCTTTCGATAGTACAGAATCTAAGTAAATCTTATCTTTACATAAAAAATTAGATGATAACATTACAGGCAGAATCATTAGTTCCTACCGATTTTGGAAACTTTAGAGTAATGGCTTTTTCGGATAGTGAAAAAGACTGGATGCCTCATATTGCTTTGGTTGCAGAAAATACAGATTTTTCTAAACCTATCAATGTTCGTTTTCACTCAGAATGTATTACTGGAGAAGTTTTCCATTCTAAAAAATGTGAATGCGGTCAGCAGTTAGATGCAGCCATGAAATTTATTCAAGAAAACGGAGGCATTATCGTTTATCTTCGCCAAGAAGGTAGAAATATTGGCATTATCAATAAGCTCAAAGCTTACGCATTACAAGAAAAAGGACTAGATACCGTTCAAGCGAATCTTCAATTAGGACTTCCTGCCGATGATAGAGATTTTAATGTAGCCATTGAAATTTTAAAATTATTAGACGTAAAAGAAATCAATCTTTTAACGAATAATCCTGATAAAATAAAATTTGTAGAAAACAGTGAAATTCATCTCAATAAAAGAATTCCACTTCAGATGGAAGCCAATGAAAACAGCAAAGAATATCTGAAAACTAAAAAAGAATATTTCGGCCATCTTCTAGATGACGAAACAGAAAAATAAAAAAACGCTTCGAGAATTTCGAAGCGTTTTTTAGTATCTATTTGAACTTTTTAAAGTTTAATTCCGCTTTCTAGAGCCAGAGTCATCATGGTTCTAAGAGCAGTTTCTCTTTGGTCTGCAGAAATTTCTTCACCTGTTGGAATAATATCTGAAACCGTCAAAATCGTTGCTGCATTTTTCCCTAAATGTTTAGCATTAGCAAAAAGTGCGAAAGCTTCCATTTCTACTGCTGGACAATTATATTTCTCTGCAATGGCAGGAATTCCTGGTGTTTTTCTGTAGAAAACATCACTGGTGTGAATATTTGCCGCTTTAGTTTCAAGAGCTAATTCTTTAGCCGTTTCATTAATTACGTCAAAAGCTTTTCCTTGGTGATACATGATTTCTTCATCCATTTCCCAAGCAAATTTAGCATAAGTAGATTCACTTGCGGCTCCATCTACATTTATCAGGTCAAAAACGTTAAGATCTGTAGTATATCCACCACAAGTCCCAATTCTGATAATGGTATCTACATCATATTCTGTAAATAATTCGTAAGAATAAATCCCAATACTTGGCACTCCCATTCCACTTGCTCCTACAGAAATTTCTTTTCCTTTATACAAACCTGTAAAATAAAAAATATTTCTGGTCTTGCTTACCAATTTTACATCTTCTAGAAAATTATCTGCGATGTATTTAGCTCTTAAAGGATCTCCTGGCTGTAATACCGTTTTTGCAATCTCGCCTTTTTTGGCACTGATGTGAACACTCATAATTTTAATTTTAAAAGGACAACAAAGGTAAGAACTTTTTGTGGGAAAAAAATCTGATTTTTATTACCCAACAAAAAATCCCAGCAATTCATTTTGCTAGGATTTCTTTTTTGTGAAAAATTAATATATGGATGGTTTTGAATGATTTAGTGATTATTTTGGTTCTTTTAAGTTAAAATATTTCACTACTGCATTATAATCCTCGTAATTTACCTGAGAAGCAGTTCTATTTGCTCTAGAAGCTGGAACCAGTACAATTCTAAACGTTTGATTGTTAAGATAAGTCGCTCTTTCTGTACTCGTAATGGTAGATTGGTCAAAATTAGCTTCTGTTCTTACTTGAACTCTTTTTGTATCAAAAATAAAATTGTAATCTAATTCTCTGTTATCGCTCAAGTAAAAAGTTTTAGGCAAAAGTTGCCAAATTGCACTTGCTGAACTGTTAGAATTGATATTTCTATACACTAAAACTACATCAGAAGAAGGAATGTCAATCGCTTGATCTAAGGCATAATTATTAGTAGAACTAAAAGTTCCCGTTACATCCTTCATTACAGGATACGTATCATTATCTTGAATATCTCTTTCTACTACTTCGTTCATTTCGCAGCTCATCATCAATAATCCTCCGAAAATCGCAAGAACCATTAAAGTAAAATATTTTTTCATATCAATAATTTTTATTTGTTATTAGTTTTTACATTCCAAGTTGCGTGCCAAAATAAATTTTTAACTTTATTGTTTAATTTTCATCAAAGATTTAAAGCTTTTAAAATGAAACACCCTTGTTATTTTTTTGATAAACAAGAGCTTGAGTAAGGGTGTTCCATCTGACCAATAAAAAACAAATAATAATAAACAGATGAAAAACACAATCATTGTTTTCTTGTTGATTTTCAGCACAAAACTATTCGCTCAAACTGAAAAATTTTATCAAATTAATGTCGTAGAAAGAAAAGCACTTTTTTTTGAGCCAAAATTAAATTCAGAAAAAATTCCAGTGGTTTTTGTTTTTCATGGTCATGGTGGAAATGCGAAACACGCCAGTAGAAATCTTAATTTTCATCAAAATTTCCCCGAAGCGTTAGTCATTTACATGCAAGGAATTCCCGGAGTTACTAATTCTATCGTAGACAAAGAAGGAAAATACAACGGTTGGCAAATGAATCCAGACGAATTACAAAACCGAGATGTGAAATTTTTTGATGAAGTTTTTTCTCAAATTTCTAAAAATTACAATATTGATTTCGATAGAATTTACGCAGTAGGACATTCTAATGGTTCTAGATTTGTAAATGTTTTATGGAAAATGCGACCAGAAAAATTTGCTGCATTCGTTACTGTTGCTGGTCCTGGTGGAAATTGGCTAAAATCTGCACCACAAAAATCCGTTTGGATCAGTTTTGGAAAAAATGATAAAATCGTGCCTTATAAAATTCAAAAATTCTCTTCCAAACAATATCTAAAATTCTTTGAAGCCAATGAAAGCACTGCTCAAACAAATGGCGAAATTACTTCTTATGAAACTTCTGAAAACAAAGAAATCATCATAGAAGACCGAAATGCAGGACACGAATTTCCACAAAATTCCATTCCCAAAATGGTAGAATTTTTGAAACGAAATCACTTATGATTGATTCAAAAAAGGCTTAATTCTAAGCTAATTCTAAACTTTTAATGATTTGAAATTTTAGAAATACAATATTTCTATAGCAATCACAAAAATATGTTTGTATTTTTGTTGAATAACATTGTTTTTATGAAATTCATCAAAAATATATTCACTTATTTATTCATTTTAATTTTCGCTAATCTTTCGGCTCAATATTTCCCCAAAAATGCTCCAAAAAATTTAGAGCAAAAAGCCGAAAAATATGCTGATTCTCTGTATCAACAATTGTCTTTAGACGAAAAAATCGGGCAATTATACATTGTAGCTTTGTACAATAATCGTGGAGAAGAAGAAATTCAGAAAATTAGAAATCTCGTAGAAAAAGAAAAAATCGGTGGCTTGATTCTCATGCAAGACAATGCCGAAAAACACATCCAACTGCTGAATGAATTTCAAGGGAAATCTAAAGTGAAAATGATGATTGGCATTGATGGAGAATGGGGATTGTTCCAAAGATTTCCTGCCGCACATAAATTTCCTTGGGCTATGACTTTAGGAGCCATTCAAGACAATTCTCTCATTTATGAAATGACTTCTAAAATTGCTGAGGATTGTAAGAGAATGGGTATTTATTGGGATTTCGCGCCCGTTGTAGATGTGAATACCAATCCTGCAAATCCTATTATTGGCAACAGAAGTTTCGGTTCAGACATCAATAATGTGATTGCAAAAGGTTTGGCTTATGCACAAGGTTTGCAAGACAATGGCGTTCTCGCTTCTATGAAACATTTCCCTGGTCATGGCGATACAGATACCGATTCTCATTTAGATTTACCAGTAGTTTCACATAATTTAGAAAGATTAAATGCTGTGGAATTAGCTCCTTTCAAAGCTTTGCTTGATAAAAAAATTGGTGGAGTTATGGTGGCGCATTTATATGTTCCTGCTCTAGAAAAACAATCGGGAATTCCTGCTTCTGTTTCTTATGAAGTCATTACTAATTTGCTCAAAAAATCATATCAATACGATGGTTTAATCATCACCGATGCTTTGAATATGAATGCTGTAGCAAAAAAATTTCCTGCAGGTGAATTAGATTTGAGAGCTTTCAAAGCGGGAAATGACATCATGCTTTTTTCACAAGACGTTCCAAACGGAAAAGCTTTGATAAAATCAGCTTTAGAAATAGGTGAAATCTCTGAAAACCGCCTCGCGGAAAGTGTAAAGAAAATTCTGAAAACCAAATATTTATTAGGACTTCAAAATTTAAAATCCATAAATTCTGAAAATATTAATGAAGATTTAAACAACGCTTCTCACGCAGAACTTTCAGAAAAATTATATTCCAACGCAATAACTTTGTTGAAAGACGAAAAAAATCTTTTGCCTTTAAGTTGTAGCGAAACCTATTATTATCTTCCTTTGGAAGAAGCGCCGTTTCAGACTTTTGTAGAAAATTTAAATTTAGGAACTACAGTAAAACTCATTTCAAAAAATGAAATTGCTCAAATTCCTGAAAATTCTACGGTGATTGTTGGTTTTCACAAAGACAATTCTACGGCTTACAAATCATATAAAATCTCACAGAAAAGCAAAGATATTTTAGCAGAATTGAGTAAAAAACAGAATGTGATTTTAGATGTTTTTGGTTCGCCTTACGCTTTGAAAGATGTAGATATTTCTACAATTTCTACCGTTTTGGTAAGTTATGAAAATAATGATTTATCTTTGAAAGCTTCTGCAAAAGCAATTTTAGGAAAAACAAAAATTTCTGGAAAATTGCCTGTAATCGTCAATGAAAATTTGAAAGCAAGAAGCGGAATTGAGAAATAAAAAAAATTTAACCGCAAAAGCATCAAAAGAAATGATTGAAAACAAGTATTACAAAAGTAAAAAAAGAAAAACTGATCCTTTTTTTACTTTTGATTAACTCAAAAATTTATATAGCTCTTGTTCCTTTTGTGGTTAAAAAAAATATAATAAATTTAAAAACAGAAACGGAAAACTTCGTTTCACAAAAAATAAAAATGAAATCCGAAGGATTACATTTGTCAAATAAAAAAACATTAATCTCCAAATGAAAATAGGAATCCTTTGTTATCCAACATACGGTGGTAGCGGAATCGTAGCCACAGAACTCGGTATGTCTCTTGCCAAAAAAGGTTATGAAGTGCACTTCATTTCCTCGGAATTACCTGCAAGATTGGACATGACTGACCCAAACATTTTCTTCCACAAAGTAAATGTACAAACCTATCCTTTGTTCAAACACCAACCGTTTGATATTGCGCTTTCTTCCACGATTTATCAAGTGGTGAAATTGTACAAATTAGATATTTTACATGCACATTACGCAATTCCTTATGCTTATGCTGCTTTTTTCGCCAAGCAAATGCTGAAAGAAGAAAACGCTGATATTCCGTTAGTTACAACGCTTCACGGAACAGACATCACTTTGGTTGGTCAACATCCAAGTTACAAACATGCGGTAGAATTTTCCATCAACCAATCAGATAAAATCACTACGGTTTCTGAAAGTTTGAAAAGTGATACTTTGAAATTTTTTAAAATCACAAAAGAGATTGAAGTCATCACCAATTTCATCGACAATACAGAATTTGAAGATTTAAAAACTTGCCAAAGAAATCATTTTGCCAATGAAGATGAAAAAATTCTGATTCACGTTTCCAATCTTCGTCCTGTGAAGAGAATTAAAGACGTTTTAGACATTTTCAACAAAGTTGAAAAATCAGTAAAATCTAAATTATTGATTTTGGGAGACGGTCCAGATGTAGAAGTCATCAATGAATTTATCAATGAAAATCCACACCTCATCAATAAAATTAAACTGCTCGGAAAAGTAGATAATTTATACCAAATTCTGAAGTTTGCAGACGTGTTTTTATTGCCTTCTGAACAGGAAAGTTTCGGTTTGGCAGCATTAGAAGCAATGGCTGCAGAAACGCCAGTAATTTCGAGTAATGCAGGCGGAATTCCTGAGGTAAACATCCAAGGAGAAACCGGATTTTTAGCAGAAGTAGGAAATGTAGAAGCCATGGCAAGTTATGCTATAAAATTGCTTTCAGACGATAAACTTCTGTCAAAGATTAAGAAAAATGCAAAAGCAAGAGCATTGGAATTTGACTTAGTCAATATTCTTCCGATTTATGAAAAAATGTATGAAGAAACGCTAGAAGAATTTCATAAAATGGCTTAACAATCATTCTCGCAGATTCTACAAAAAGTAAATCTGCGGGAAATAAAACTAAAAAACTAAACCACCATGAACGAAAATTTACTCCAATATCTTTGGAAGTATAAGATATTTTCCAAGTTTGATTTCAAAGATACCGATGGAAACCCAATCGAAATTCTAGATTTTGGAACATTGAACACCAATTCTGGACCAGATTTTTCTTTGTCAAAAATTAAAACGAAAAACATCGTTTTAGCAGGAAACATAGAAATTCATGTGAAATCTTCGGATTGGTATTTTCACAATCATAACCTTCAAAAAGACTATCAATCGGTTATTCTGCATGTTGTTTATTTTAATGACACGGATATTGCAGAACTTAAAGAAGCCGGAATTCCTACTTTAGAACTAAAAGATTATATTAACGAGGAGATTCTTGCCAAATATCAAACTTTAGAAAATCAATATCAGTTCATTCCGTGTGAAAGCATCTTTGATGCTTCTAAAGTTCCTTTTCTTTTTTCGGAAGAAACTTTACTCAAAAAATTAGATGAAAAATCTATAGAAATTGAACATCTTTTGATTCAATCTAAAAATAATTACGAAGCTGTTTTATTTCAAAAACTAGCATACAGTTTTGGACTAAAAGTAAATGCGGAAATTTATCAAAATATTGCAGAAAACATTGATTTTAAAATCATTCAAAAGATTTCTCAAAATCAATTTCAACTAGAAAGTTTACTTTTTGGAAAAGGAAATCTATTAGAAAAAGAAACCGAAACAAGTCAAAAATGGAATAGAGAATTTGAATTTCTGAAAGCCAAATTTAAAATTTCAGGACAAACTTTTCCAGTAAAATTTATGCGGTTAATGCCTCCTTCTTTTCCTACGATTCGGCTTTCTCAGTTGGCGATGCTGTATCATCTTCAGCCCAATTTATTTTCTAAAATTTTAAAAGCTAAAAATATTCAGGAATTAAAATCACTTTTCGAAAAAGTAAAAACTTCAGAATTTTGGGAAAATCACTACACGTTCGAAAAAACTTCCGAAGAAAAAATAGAGAAAAAATTGTCTGACGATTTCATAGAAATTCTTCTCATCAATGCAGTTTTGCCTATTATTTACACCTATTTTAAAAATATAAATCCCGAAAAAAATGACCAAGTTATAGACTTTTACAAAAATTTAAGCCCTGAAAAAAATTCTATCATCTCTTCATGGAAAAAACTTAACGTAAAATTTAGTTCAGCATTAGAAACCCAAGCGTTTTTGTATCATCATAAACATTTATGCTCATACAAAAACTGCTTGAATTGTAATATTGGCTTAAAAATTTTAAAGAATTAATTTTTGATTTTTTACCTCAATCTTATAGGAATAAAATCAAAAAAATCTAATTTTTCAATCTCGGGTGTAATAATTTGGCAACGGTAGAAGTCCAACCAGTTTGGTGAGAAGCGCCTACTCCACGACCATTGTCTCCATGAAAATATTCGTAGAACATCACGTAATTTTTGAAATGTTCGTCATGGTTTAATTTATCTACATTCCCATTAAAAGCACGATTTCCGTCTTTATCTGGTAAGAAAATACTGCACAATCTTTGACTCAAATGATCTGCTACATAATTTAGATTTTGGAAATTTTCACTTCCGGTAGGAAGCTCTACTTTCAAACTTTCGTCGTAATAAAAATAAAATCGCTGAAGACTTTCTACAATTAAAAAATTAATCGGGAACCAAATCGGACCTCTCCAATTGCTGTTTCCGCCAAACATTCGACTATCACTTTCGGCAGGCGTATAATGCACAACGTGATTGATGCCATTAATTTCTAATTGAAACGGATTTTTTTCATACACTTTTGACATCGAACGAATTCCAAATTCACTTAAAAATTCTTTTTCGTCTAACATTCTATTCAGAATTTTGGTCAATCTCGTCTTTCTCAAAATACTCATGAGATGTTTTCTGCCTTTTCCTTCTACATCCCAATGCGAAACCAATTTGGCTAGTTCGGGTTTATTTTTTAGAATCCAATCCATTCTTTCGGTAAAATTAGGCAGTTTTTGAAGCATTTCGTGTTCTATTACTTCTACCGCAAACATTGGAATGAGACCTACAATACTTCTTAGTTTTAAAGAAATTCCAGTTCCGTCGTTAAGTTGCAATACGTCATAGAAAAATCCATCCTCTTCGTTCCAAAGTCCATTTTTCCCTTCACCAAGATTTTCCATGGCTTCTGCAATGTAGAGATAATGCTCGAAAAATTTAATCGCCATATCTTCATAAACTGGATTATACAATGCCAACTCCATAGAAATCCTCATCATATTCAGGGCAAACATCGCCATCCAAGAAGTTCCATCAGCTTGTTCTAAATATTCTCCATTTTTAAACTGCATATTTCGGTCAAAAGCACCAATGTTATCCAATCCTAAAAATCCTCCACCGAAAACATTTTTCCCGTTTTTATCTTTTCGGTTTACCCACCACGTAAAATTGAGCAATAATTTCTGAAAAACACTTTCTAAGAAATGAATATCTGGTTTTCCATTGATTTTTTCATCGATTTTAAAAACTCTAAAAGTGCTCCATGCGTGAACTGGCGGATTGACATCTGAAAAATCCCATTCATACGCTGGAAGCTGACCGTTAGGATGCATATACCATTCTTTGGTCAATAATTGCAATTGATTTTTGGCAAAATTTGGGTCTAAAATACTAAAACTCACACAGTGAAAGGCTAAATCCCACGTTGCAAACCACGGATATTCCCATTTATCTGGCATAGAAATAATGTCTTTGCAATTCATGTGTTTCCATTCTACATTTCTTACATGATGTTCAAAATTCCTTTCCACTGGGAAATTTGGGTCGCCATTTAACCATTTCCCAACTTTATAATGATAAAATTGTTTGTTCCAAAGCAATCCTGCAAAAGCTTGTCGCTGAACATTTTTTTCATCTTCACAGTTAAAATCTTTTTGAATTTCGTCATAAAATTCATCCGATTCTTTTTTTCTTACTTCAAAAACCTCATCAAAATCAAAAAAAGCGTTCTCCATTTTATGAGGAGACATTCTGAAATCAAAAGTTTTGGTTTCCCCACCTTCTAATTCCGTATCGATTACAAAAGCAGCTTTCGTTCCGAATTTTTTAGGATTCACCGTGTTTTTTTGATGAACGATATGATGGTTAATTCCATCTTTAAAGTATTTATTTTCAGATTTTTTTCCGAATATTTTTTCGGTATTGGTTTCATTTTCGCAGAAAAGAATTTTCACGGATTTGTCACGAGAATAAAGTTTTTTCATGCCCAAACTCTCATGTTCTATTTCTATTTGACCACGATGGCGCGTTGTAAAATTAGGTTTATAAGAATTATAACCCCAACTCCAATTATTTCTGTACCAAAGTGTGGGCAAAATCACCAAAGGCGCTTTTTCTGTATTTCGGTTGGTGACGGTAACTCTGATTAAAATATCATCATGGTGAATTTTGGCATATTCTATAAAAATATCAAAATATTCATTTTGGTCAAAAATTCCCGTATCTATAATTTCATATTCTGTTTCCTTATTGCTTCGTTCTGCATTTGTCTTGATTAAATCTTCGTAAGGAAAAGCATTTTGCGGATATTTGTACACCATTTTCATGTAAGAATGAGTAGGCGTATTATCTAAATAATAGAAAATTTCTTTAATGTCTTCACCATGATTTCCTTGATGGTTGCTCAATCCAAAGAAACGTTCTTTAACCATTTTATCTTTCTTGTTCCAAAAAGAAAAAGCGAAGCACAAACGTTGCTTGTCATCAGAAATTCCCGCGATTCCTTCTTCTGCCCATCTGTACGTTCTGCTTTCTGCATCATCATGACCAGTTGCTCCCCAAGTATTTCCATCAAAGGAATAATCTTCTCTTACGTTTCCCCACTGTCTATTGCTTACATAAGGTCCCCAAGTTCTGTAATTTATATCTTGTAATCGTTGTTTTTCAGCATTCATAGCCATTATTTTTTAATATAACATGATGCGAAGGTAGAAAAAAATAAAAACTATGAAATTTCATTTATATTAATTTTTTCAATGACAATTTCTTATTGTGAAAAAAATGATATAGCTTTGCAAAAGATTTGTTCTTTCATATAATCGAAATGTTATCAAGAAAGGTGGAGAGATTAGACTCTGTGAAACCTTGGCAACCTCTCGCGTTTCTAAAACGAGAAAAGGTGCTACATTCTACTCATTTTTGGGATAGATAACACATAAAAACAGTTGATTCCCTCAACTTTTCTTATAGCATTTCATTTTTTAATCACATTGAAATGCAAAATAGCGACATACTTTATCAAAATTTACAGCAAAGAATCCTTGTTCTAGACGGAGCTATGGGAACTATGCTTCAGCGATATCAGTTTACGGAAGAAGATTATCGTGGCGAGAGATTTAAAAACTGGGAATCTCCATTGAAGGGAAATAATGATTTACTTTCTCTTACTCAGCCTCATGCTATTGAAGCGGTACACAGAAAATATTTAGAAGCGGGTGCAGACATCATCGAAACCAATACTTTTTCTGCGACTACCATTGCAATGGCAGATTACCACATGGAAGATTTGGTGTATGAACTGAATTATGAATCCGCAAAAATTGCCAGAAAAGTTTGTGATGAATTCACGGCTTTAACTCCAGAAAAACCAAGATTTGTAGCAGGTTCTATTGGCCCTACTAATAAAACTGCATCTCTTTCTCCGGATGTAAATGACCCTGGTTACAGAGCCATTACTTTTGACGAGTTAAGAATTGCTTACAAACAACAAGCAGAAGCACTTTTAGATGGCGGTTCTGATATTCTTTTGGTAGAAACCATTTTTGATACTTTAAATGCGAAAGCTGCACTTTTTGCCATAGATCAAATTCAAGAAGAAAGAAAAATTCAGATTCCAATTATGGTTTCTGGAACCATTACTGACGCTTCAGGAAGAACTTTGAGCGGACAAACTGCTGAAGCTTTTTTGGTTTCTATTTCTCATCTTAATTTATTGAGTGTAGGATTTAACTGTGCTCTAGGTGCGAAACAATTGACGCCTTATTTAGAAACTATTTCTAATAATTCTGAATTTTACATTTCTGCTTATCCAAATGCTGGTTTACCGAATGCTTTCGGTCAATACGATGAATCTCCAGAATTTATGGCAGAACAAATCAGAGAATATGCAGAAAAAGGATTGGTAAATATCGTTGGTGGTTGTTGCGGAACAACTCCTGACCACATTGCTGCAATCGCAAAAATCGTTAAAAATTATCAACCAAGAAAAGTTGATGTGATAATTTGATGATGAGTTAATGCGATGCTTTTCACAAGCATTATCTTATTTTCAAATTAACTAATTATCTCATTTATAATATGAAATATTTAAAACTTTCGGGTCTAGAACCTTTAATTATAACTCCAGAATCCAATTTTATCAATATTGGAGAAAGAACCAATGTAGCAGGTTCTAAGAAATTTCTCCGATTGATTAAAGAGGAAAAATTTTCTGAAGCTCTAGATATTGCTCGTCATCAAGTAGAAGGTGGCGCACAGATTTTAGACATTTGTTTTGATGATGGACTTTTAGACGGAAAATATTGCATGGTTAAATTCTTGAATTTAATCGCCTCAGAACCTGATATTTCCAGAATTCCAATGATGATAGATTCTTCTAAATGGGAAATTTTAGAAGCTGGTTTACAAGTAGTTCAAGGGAAATGTGTAGTAAATTCCATCAGTTTAAAAGGTGGTGAAGAAGAATTTATTCGTCAAGCCAAAGCCATCAAAAGATATGGTGCCGCAGTAGTTGTAATGGCTTTTGATGAAAATGGACAAGCTGATAATTACGAACGCAGAATAGAAATCTGTAAAAGAAGTTATAAACTGTTGACGGACACAGTCCGTTTTCCTGCGGAAGATATTATTTTCGACCTCAATATTTTCCCAGTTGCAACTGGAATGGAAGAACATCGCAGAAACGCGTTGGATTTCATTGAAGCAACAAAATGGGTTCGTGAAAACTTGCCTTATGTTTCGGTTTCTGGTGGTGTTTCTAACGTTTCGTTTTCGTTTAGGGGAAATGATACGGTAAGAGAAGCGATGCACTCGGTTTTTCTATATCACGCCATCAAAGCGGGAATGAATATGGGAATTGTAAACCCTGCAATGTTAGAAATTTACGACGAAATTCCTAAAGATTTGTTGGAGTTGGTAGAAGATGTAATGCTAGACAGAAGAGATGATGCTACCGAAAGATTATTGGATTATTCTGAAAAACATAAATCCGTAAAAAAAGATGTTGTAGAAAATTTAGCATGGCGAAATCAGCCTTTGCAAGACAGAATTACCTATTCTTTGGTAAAAGGAATTGACCGTTTTATTGAGGAAGATGTAGAAGAAGCCCGAAAAATTTCGGCAAAACCTTTGGATGTTATCGAAGGTAATCTAATGACAGGAATGTCTGTAGTGGGAGATTTATTCGGAAGTGGAAAAATGTTTCTTCCTCAAGTGGTAAAATCTGCGAGAGTGATGAAAAAAGCGGTGGCTTATCTTCAACCATTTATAGAAGCTGAGAAAGATTCTGCTCAAAAAGCCAATGGCAAAGTATTGATGGCAACGGTAAAAGGTGATGTTCACGACATTGGAAAAAATATTGTAAGCGTAGTTTTGGGCTGTAATAATTACGAAATTGTAGATTTGGGAGTGATGGTTCCTGCCGAAAAAATTATTCAAACTGCCATTGATGAAAAAGTAGATGTCATTGGTTTGAGCGGATTGATTACGCCAAGTTTAGACGAAATGGTGCACATTGCCAATGAATTAGAACGCAGAAATTTAGATTTTCCGTTGATGATTGGTGGCGCAACAACTTCTAAAGCGCACACTGCGGTAAAAATTGATCCAAAATATAAAAATGCGGTGGTTCACGTGAATGATGCTTCTAGAGCAGTTGGCGTGGTAAGTTCATTATTGAGCAATAGAAATGGAGCGTTTATTTCTGAACTTAAAGCAGATTATGCAGATTTTCGCGAGAAATTCTTGAACAGACAAGTTGATAAAGAATATATTTCGATAGAAGAAGCGAGAAATCAAAAATTTAAAGTTGATTGGAAAAACGAAGAAATCATTAAACCAAAAAATTTAGGTGTTCAAATTATTGAAAATCAAGATTTAGAAGAATTGGTTGATTTTATTGACTGGAGTCCGTTTTTTAGAAGTTGGGATTTGTTTGGAAAGTATCCTCAGATTTTAGAAGACGAAATTGTAGGAGAACACGCAAAAGAACTTTTTGCTGATGCTCAAAAAATGTTGAAGAAAATCGTGAAGGAAAAATTATTAACTGCAAAAGCAATTTTCGGAATTTTTCCTGCCAATTCTAATGAGCAAGACGATATTGAACTGAAAAATGGCGAGGAAACATTCACTTTCAGAACGCTTCGTCAACAACATAAAAAATCTGATGGCAAAGAATATTTGGCTTTGAGTGATTTTATCGCTCCAAAAACATCAGGAAAACAAGACTACATCGGTGCTTTTGCGGTGACTACTGGTTTTGGAACCGATGAATTGGCTCAAAAATATGAAGCTGAGCATGATGATTACAATGCCATTATGGTAAAAGCATTGGCAGACCGATTGGCAGAAGCTTTTGCAGAATATTTACACAAAAAAGTAAGAACGGAATTTTGGGGATATTCTAATGATGAAAATCTAGAAAACGATGATTTAATTTCTGAAAAATATGTAGGTATTCGTCCTGCTCCTGGTTATCCTGCTTGTCCGGATCATTTGGAAAAAACTACGATTTGGGATTTACTGAAAGTGAAAGAAAATATTGGTTTGGAACTGACAGAAAGTTTGGCAATGTTCCCTACAGCCTCTGTTTCTGGATATTATTTTGCCAATCCTAAAGCAAAATATTTCGGAGTAGGAAAAATTTCGGAAGATCAATTAAAAGATTACGCCGAAAGAAAAAATGTGGAATTGGAGTTTGCTAGAAAATGGTTGAGTCCGAATTTGGCAGAATAGTTTGTATTTTTGTTAAAAAATAAACGATGGAATATCTGAAGTCTTTAGAAAATTTAGAAGAAATAAAATTCATTGACCAACAAAAAAGGTTGATAGATGAACAGCGTCCATTTTCCAGAGAAATGGAAGACAAGATTTTCCAAAAATTAAAATTAGACTGGAATTATAATTCTAATGCAATTGAAGGAAATCAACTCACTTATGGAGAGACTATTGCGTTTTTAAATTTTGGACTCACTGCAAAAGGTAAACCTTTCAAAGATCATTTGGATATTAAAGGACATAATGAAGCCATACAATTTATGCTTCAACTCATCAAAGAAAACAGACCAATTTCCGAAAATGATATCTTTGATTTACATAAAATCTTATTGGTAGAACCATACTTTACCAAAACAATTTCTCCTGAAGGAATTGAATTTCAGAAAGAAATTAAAATAGGAAAATACAAAACATCTCCAAATCATGTTAAAACAGTTTCTGGGGACATTCACTATTATACAAATCCTGAAGAAGTTCCTTTTGAAATGACCAAATTATTGGATTGGTATAGAAATGTAGAAGAGGAAAATTTACATCCTGTTGTGTTTTCTGCTGTTTTCCATCACAAATTTACTGCAATTCATCCTTTTGATGATGGTAATGGAAGATTAGCAAGATTGCTCAGTAATTTCATTTTGTTAAAATATCAGTATCCTGTAATTGTGATTAAAAATCAGAATAAAAATCAATATTATGCTGCTTTAAATATTGCAGATAATGGAATTTATGAAGATTTAGTAAAACTCTTTGCAGAAAATATTACCCATAGTTTTTCTATTTACGAAAAGGCTTTGTCGGGTGAAAATATTAACGAACCTGATGATTTGGATAAAGAGATTGAATTATTTACTAAAGAAATGCGGGTTCAGAATATAAAAGCTATTGATTTTCAATATGATAAAAATTATTTAATCAATACTTATATAAAGGGATTTTTAGAATATTTATTTCCTAAATTAAATAAGATTGAGCAACTTTTTCAAAAATTTTATGTAAATTTTAATAATAAAAAAATTGGATTTGCTAATACTAATGATTTTCATTCAATAGCTTTTCAAAAGCTATTGAAAATAAATAATTCTAAAGTAATATATGATTTTTTCTTCGAAGAATACATTATTGGAAAATACACTATAAATTTTAAAATTATGTTAGAGTTTAATAACAAGACTCTCGAATTTAAAGTTTATAAATTTTATAAAACAACTATGTTTGGTATTATGACAAATGAAATTTATTCAAAAGAAATTTTATATTCAGAAAATCCTCAACCCATATTTGAAGAAATTACCAGAAGCATAATCAATTATTTAATGAATGAGATAAAAAAACATTCAAATTAACTATTTTGATACTTCAGTTTGAGCGATTGCAGTGGAAATCATTAAAAAGCTTTGGCAAAAAAAGATTGCAACGGAAAGCGCGGTTTCATAAAAATAGCTTGGATTAAGTTTTGGATTTTTATGGAACACGCCCAAAATAGAAAAAATTAAAATATTTTAAAAAATAGGAACAGCTTGCTTCGTTCCTCGGAATGACAAATGAAAGTTACAGAACACATACAAAACGCCAACGGAAAAACTCTTTTTTCTTTTGAAATTTTACCACCTCTAAAAGGTCAAAATATACAGTCAATATTTGATGCGATTAATCCATTGATGGAATTTAATCCTGCATTTATAGATGTTACGTACCATCGTGAAGAATATGAATATGTAGAACGTGAAGATGGACTTCTAGAAAAACGAGTAGTAAAAAAAAGACCGGGAACTGTGGGAATTTGTGCTGCCATTCAGAATAAATATGGTGTAGATGCGGTTCCGCATATTTTGTGCGGTGGATTTTCTAAGGAAGACACCGAAAATTTCTTGATAGACATCGATTTCTTGGGAATTCATAATGTAGTGGCTTTAAGAGGAGATGCGGTGAAAACGGAAACCTATTTTAAACCAGAAAAAAACGGACATGCTTTTGCCAAAGATTTGGTAGAACAAATCGTGAAAATGAATCACGGAACTTATCTAGACGAAAGTTTAGAAAATTCTGCTTGTACAGATTTTAACATTGGTGTTGCTGGTTATCCTGAAAAACACATGGAAGCAGCCAGTCTGGAACAGGACATTTACCACCTCAAGAAAAAAGTAGAAGCAGGCGCAGATTATATCGTGACGCAAATGTTTTTCGACAATCAAAAATATCACGATTTTGTAGAAAAATGCAAAACTTCTGGTATTAATGTTCCTATTATTCCTGGATTAAAACCAATTACTACCAAGTCTCAACTGAGTATGATTCCGCATCGTTTCAAGGTAGATTTGCCTAATGAGTTGGTGATTGCCATTGCTAAAGCAAAAGACAACAAAGAAGTAAAAGAAATTGGCATCAACTGGTGCATTCAGCAGAGCAAAGATTTAATGAAAAACGGCGCTCCTGTTCTTCATTATTATTCTATGGGAAAAAGCGAAGTGGTAAAAAGAATTGCTTCGGAAGTGTTTAAACACTAAAGCATTTTGTGTCTTTCAAACGAAAGATTTCGGTCAAAAATATAACGATAAGTCGCGAGTTTTCTCGTGACTTTCGTTTCTAAATTTTCGGCAATTTTTATCATCCTTGGATTAAAATCACCAATCCATTGCATTTCGTAATCGGTATAATTTCTGGTTTTTCTGAAATGTTTTGTGCCTTCCCAAATCATAAATCCATCGATACCTTTCCTCTGCCATTCTGGAACAATTCCGAAAACTAAGCCAACCATTTTCTTATTTTTTATAAAAAATTTAGCCATTAAAAATTTTAACTTTTCTAACCAACCGAATTTCCCATTCAAGTATTTAAACCATTGATTCAAATCTGGAATGTTAATCCACATCGCAATGGGTTTATCATTTTCATAAATGAACCAAGAGATGTTTTCGTCTAAAATAGGTTTCATGGTTTGAAACATTTTCAGCACTTTTTTAGCTTCTATTTGCTTTCCTTCACCATGATTTGCCCACGCTTTGTTGTAAATTTCTGCAAAATCATGCGCAAATTTTTCCAATTGATTTTTTTTCCAATGAACGGCTTTCAAATTTGGATTTTTGGCATTCATTCTATGTCCATTCATAAAAACTTGTGAAACCTCATCGTAGACTTTTCTGCCGTAACACAATTGATTAAAATAAATCTGAAAACCATAATTTTCAAACAATTTCTGATAATACGGTGCATGAAAATTCATCCCATACAACGGTTCATGAAAACCTTCAATGAGCAAACCCCAAAATTTATCTCGCTCCCCGAAATTTATCGGGCCGTCCATTGCTTCCATTCAGCGTTCCTGCAACCAATTTTTACAGAAATCAAAGATGAAATTTGCCGTTTTTTGGTCATCAATACAATCAAAAAAACCAATTCCACCAGTTTTTAACTTTTGTTCATATTTTGGATTGATAAAAACCGCAACTTTCCCTACTGTTTGATTTTCTGCATTTTTAAAAAGAAATCTTTCGCACGTTCCATTTCTGAAAAATTTATTTTTGTTGGGATTAAAAACCTCTTCAATGTCTTTATCTAAAGGACGTATGTAATTTTTCTCGTTTCTAAACAAACGAGCTGGAAATTCTAAAAATTCTTTTTGCGTTTCTGGCGAATTAACGAGAATAGATTTCAGCATACATTAAAAAAATCCGATTGAATGAATCGGATTTTAAATGTAGTAATTATTTTTTATTCTTTAAAAATTTGAAATATGTAAACAAAACCATTGCAATAGTGAAAAGCATCTGTATGCTAACAATCAAAATTTCATTTTTAAAAAATGCTAATCCATTTACCAAAAAGAAGGAAAATAAATATGAGATGAAGAGAACCGCTGTTAGAAACAATTTTCTTTTCCAATGAATTTTTAAATACAATATTCCAACAAAAATTATCAATATTATTATAAATTCTATCAATATAAAATAAATTGCTTCTTCTCCATGAGCAAAACATAGAAAAGGAATAAATAATAATAAAATTGAATTTTGTAAATTTTTCATTTTTTAATCTTTCACCAAAACTTTGTAGTCCCAAGGTTTCAAAGAAACAGTGTATTTTTCTTTTACTTGAATTTTTTCTTTACTAAAAAGTTCGGTATAATTTCCTTGGAAATATTTAGAATCTAGGGTCACTGTTAATTCTTCGTTTGAGAAATTAAAAATTGGCAAGACAGCGTCATTATTTTTTTCACGATGAAACGAAATTACTTTGTCCATTTTATCATTGGTAATTCTTACCATTTCGCCGCCGTATTTTCCGTTCCAGAGCGCTTGATTTTTGTGTTTCAAATGAAACAAAGTGCTAAATAAGGCTGCATGAGGATGGTCTTTCCACTCGATTGGGTCTTTGTCAAAAAATTTCAAACTTCTGTCAAGTCCAGCTTCTTGTCCGCTATACATAAGAGGCATTCCGTTTACCACACCACAAAAAACGATAGAAGTTTCTAATCCCTTCCCGAAATTTCTTTGCGGCGTTCCGTTCCAAGAATTCATATCATGATTGTCTGTAAAAACCATTCTGTATGCATTTCTAGGAACCGAACCTACATCGTGAGCTAAATATTCTACCAATCCGCCAATTCCTTTATTTTGTGTAGTGGCATCTTTTAATTTTTCAAAAAGCGTCCATGAGTAAGTCATGTCAAAAGATTTTTTGTACAAATCTCTACTTTCCCACTCCGCCAACATGAAAACAGGTTTTATTTGGTCTAATTCTTTTCTAGCATTTTCCCAAAAATCTACAGGAATAAAACCTGCTACATCTGCTCTATAACCATCAATACTAGCCTCTTTAACCCAAAATTTAAGAGATTCTGTCATGTGTTGTCTAAATTCTGGATTTTCATAATCAAAATCAATTACATCATCCCAATCATACCAAGGTGTTGGCTGGAAATTTCCGTCTCTATTTTTAGTGTACCAATCTGAATGAGTAGTTGCCAAAGAATTATCCCAAGCAGAATGATTACCCACCCAATCGATGATGACGTACATTCCCATTTCATGGATTTTTTTGACCAAATTTTTAAAATCTTGCATGCTTCCAAATTCTGGATTCACCCCACGAAAATCTTTTACAGAATAGTAACTTCCTAAACCTCCTTTTTTATTTTTTTCACCAATAGGATGAATCGGCATGAGCCAAATAATATCTACGCCCATGCTTTTTAGTCTAGGCAAATGTTTTTCAAAGGCTTTGAAAGTTCCTTCTGGAGTATATTGACGAAGGTTTACTTCATAAATCGTAGCATTTTTGCTCCATTCAGGATGGGTAATTTCTACATATTCTTTAGGATAATATTTTTGGTCAATTTTTTGAGAAAAAAAACTTTGAGAAAAAACAACAAGGAAAAAAACTAGAATTTTTGTTTTCATTTTTTAGTAATTTCCTCAAAGTTAAGAAATAAAAAATCGCTACAAATGATTTTGTAGCGTTTTAATTTTTGTGGAGTTGGAGGTTTTCGAACCTTATATATTTTATCATAAGTTAAAATATGTAAGTGTGCTATTTGTCAGTATTTTAACTATATTTGTATATATGAATATAACTAGTTTTTATAACTAAATATAGAAGAAGTAGCACCCAAACTGGCACCCAATGAATTACACTTTTAAACTTAAGAAGCCTAGTGAAACTAAGGAAACTCTCATTTACTTCCGCACTTTTTTCAACAGTGAAAATAAGAATTTTATCTATTCTACTGGCGAAAAAATTAAGCCTTCTGAATGGGACTTTGAAAATAGACAACCTAACGATTTGAATGGAAGAACTAAGCGAGCTGAAATTCATAGAAGTCTGAAAATGCAACTAGACAGGTACAGTAGTTTTTTTACTGAGATAGTAAATCGTTATAAAAATATAAGCGAGGAACTTACTGTAGATATACTCAAACAACGATTTGATGAAAAGTTCAAAAAAATTACTGTAAAAAGTGATTTTTTTAGAATTTATCAGGAATTTTTGGATGAGAAGGAAAATGATTATACGGGAAATTCGATTTCAAATTCGACTCTAAAACGTTATAAATGTAATAAAACTTTACTCGAAGATTTTGAGAGGAATAGTAAAACCAAAGTTACTCTCGGAAAATTTGATGATAAGCTATATAACAAATTTCTTAAATACTGTATTGAAGAAAAGAAGCATTCTGCGAATACTGTGCATAGAAATGTTGGTCTTTTAAAGACTTTTTTGCTTTGGGCTTTAAATAAGAAATATACTTACAATAATGATTTTATTGCTTTTAAGAAACCTGCTAAATTTATTACTGACGAAATTGCTTTGAACTACGAACAGGTTGAACTAATTTACAATTACGATCTAACTAAAAATAAAAGATTAGAAAAAGTTCGTGACCTATTTGTTTTTGGTTGTACTACAGGAATGAGGTTCGGTAATTATAGCACAATCTCAAAGAGCGATCTTGAAGGTAATTTTATTAGAGTAATTGATTTAAAAAGCAAATCAAAAAATTTGGCAATCCCTTTAAATAGTATATCTAAAGCAATTCTTGAAAAATATGATTATAATTTGCCGAGCATCACAAATCAAAAGATGAATGAATATATTAAAGAGGTTTTTAAAAAGCTGGAATTTACTGATGAAATAAAGAAAACTATGAAATATGGTGATCAGTTAGTAGACCAAAAAGCCGAATTTTGGACAAGGATTTCTTCACATACTGCAAGAAGAAGTTTCATCACGATAATGAAGAACAAACGAGTTCCAGATAAGGTAATTATGAGCTACACTGGTCATACCAGCTTAGAAGTATTTAATGCCTACTACAGACCAAGCGAAGATGATAAGATTAACTATATGAATGAGGTTTTTAAATAAAGACTAGTATAATAATGGATCATAAAAAACTTTACGGACGTTGGAATTTTTGGGAGGAATTTGTCGGCTATCCGATGATGATTTATCATTTGATAAAACGAGAAAAGATTCAGGAGCGGTTTCAACGGAGAATTGAAAAAGCCAAGCAAAAATCCTCTAAAATTGTTCTTAATGAAAAATTGCGGAATGAGTATTTGATTAGATATGAAAAGCTAGACAACTTCTTCAGTTTTCATTTCAAAGATATTGATACATCACGAAATCATAATTTTGAAGATAAGATTCAATATTGTTTAGATCAATATAAAAAAGAATCAAACAGCCTGATAAGTTCAAGTAATTTAATGAAGTTGCAGGGCAATTTTTTAAGTGGCACCGAAACCACACTTTTTCTATATTTTGCTTTACAAAGCAAAACAAATAGAGAGGTTCGTTTATCAGATATTATGATTGGTGAAAATAGTTCTAAAATTTTCATCTCTTTTTTAAAAGACAAAAAATTCGTCGATGAAAATCACAACCTAATCGTAGATCAGAAATCTTCCTTCATCAGAATTCACCGATTCTTAAAAGACAATCATATTATTAATCCGGATTTTCAAGATACCACTATTATTGAGGCTATGGAAAACGAATATAATTCCAATTTTGACAAAGGAACATTTTCACGGGCAATAACTGTGAAACCTAATGATTTTGAGGAAACTATCTATCAAGAATTATCTAAGTTATTTAATATCAAGTATTAAACTTTACGCAATTGAGTAGAATTGCATCATTAGTTATTCCAATCATACAATTTTGTCTGCAAATAAATATCAGATTATGCAGACAACAAATCCATTCCAAACCATTCTCGACGAATTAGGGGAAGTGAAAGACTTACTCTATTCTCTCAAAAAAGAACCTGAAATTGAGTTGAAAAAGAAATTATACTCTATCAAAGAGTGTTCAGAAATTCTAAAACTCGATTATCAAACCGTACGCTCACATATTTTAAAAGGTAACATTAAGGCGGAACAAATTGGAAGATTCTACAGAGTTAACCATTTTGATCTTATGGATGCTTTAAACGAAGTCAAGTCGCTTAAGTATAGAAGATAGATAGAGACTTTTATTTATCAAGCATTCTAATTCACCCTTCCGTATTTCCTGTACGGAATCAAATCTTTAAAATATGAGCGAAAAAATCCCATATCTAAGAGTAGGGACAACCTACTATAAAACTATTGAGAAACCATTAATCTCAGGAGATAAAATCTCGATACTGACTCGATGGAATCGTGAGACCATTATTAGCGATCACGGAAAGATATATGTCTCACAAGTTCCTAAGTATGACGGTTTCTGTTGTATACCATCCCATTTGCAATACCAACAAATTATCCAAGGATTCTATAATGTTTACAATGAGATTCCTTACCAGCCGATTAAAGAGACACCGGAGCAAACAACCCTACTCGAAAAGATTCCATTTTCACTTAGATTTATGGAGCATATTTTTGGAGAACAGTTGGAAATAGGATTAGATTATATCAAGATCTTACTGCAATATCCAACACAGATCCTCCCGATTCTCTGTCTTGTAAGCAAAGAAAGGTCTACCGGAAAATCCACCTTCATAAAATGGCTGAAATCCATTTTTGGACTTAATATGACCTACATCAAAGGTGATTCTTTCAGCAGTCAGTTTAATTCGGATTGGACTTCGATGCTTATAGTTGCTATTGATGAAGTATTCTTTGACAAAAAGGAAATTACAGAACGATTAAAATATCTTTCAACGACTGATAAAGACAAGAAGGAGGCAAAAGGAAAAGATCGTGAAGAAGTGGAATTTTTTGGAAAATTCATTCTCTGTTCCAATAATGAAGACAACTTCATCCAGATTGATGAAAATGAGATACGATTCTGGATTATCAAAGTGAAATCAATCAAAAGCGAGAATACTGAATTTCTACACAATCTCAACAAGGAGATTCCCCATTTCCTCCGTTACCTAATTCAAAGGCCTTTTCACAGTCGTAAGGAGACCAGGATGTGGTTCACAGATTCCCAGATCAGAACAAAAGCCCTTCAGAAATTGGTTTGGAAAAACAACAATAAACTAGAATCTAAGATCATCGAACTTTTATATGAGTTTTTCGAAAATAACGAAGATAAAATTATCAACTGTATTCCACAAGATATTTTCAATATGCTAGGTAAAATGTTCAGCAAACAATATTGGACAGTCAACGATGTCCGGAAAATTTTGAAAGAAAACTGGAAACTCGAACCTCAAAGTAATTCTTTAGCCTACATCAAATACGACCTCGATTATGGTTTAAGCTTTTTCCAACAGAACAAAACAGGACGGTATTTTACAGTAGACAGAAATTTTATTCTTCAAAAATTTGATGAAATGATGAATTAATTGATAATGGAAATAAAATCAATTAGTTACATCTCATCAAAAGCCTCATCAAATTTTTAAACCTTGGTTTTTGATGAGAGCTTGATGAGAAGAATACCACAAGTTTGATGAGATGATGAGATTTTGATGAGGACGTAAATTATTAAAATTCAATTAATTATAAGGTTTTCTCATCAATTCATCAAAAATTAATCAAAACCAAATCCGTCCGTTTTAACCGACAGGACACCTACTATTTATTACTAAAAATATTAAAAATTACAACAATGAACTGCAAACAATTCAACAGCATACCGTTGGAAGAAGTCCTCCTTTCTCTCGGACACCTTCCAACGAAACAAAATGAAAAAGAAGCTTGGTATCTCAACCCCTTTGCCAACGAATCCCAAGCCTCTTTTAAAATCAATAAAAGCCTAAACTATTGGTATCTGTTTTCAGAAGGAATTGGTGGAACCAGTACCGACTTTATGAAGAAATACCTGAACGCTTCGGTCAATGAAGTTTTAGCGTGGGTTGAGAAGCAGAGTTTTTCTTCTTTTCAACAGCAACGTATTTCAAATCAGAAAGCAGAAAATTTATCTAAACAATATGAAATCATTGAAATTAAAAACGTTCAGCATCCTTCGCTTTTGGAATATTTAAGAGAAAGAAAAGTTGGAAATCAAACTCAGTTCTTACACGAAATTCATTACCGAATGAAAGATAAAAACTATTTTGGAATTGGTTTCAAGAACGATTCTGGCGGTTATGAAATCCGTAATAAATACTCTAAAATTTGTTTGGGTAAAAAAGACATTTCTACTATACAAAATGGAGCAGAATCGCTGCGGGTCTTCGAGGGGTTTTTCGATTTTCTTTCCTTTAAAAATGTAGAGAAATTTTTACAAAAAGAACTTTCAGATTATCTCATTTTGAATTCCGTTTCGATGATTTCTAAGATTAAAAATTCAATCGAAAATTATGAAAATATTGAGCTTTATTTTGACAATGATGAAGCAGGAGATCGTGGCATTGAAATGATTAAAAATGAAAACAAAAATGTAGAAGATTGTCGGGTTTTATATTCAGATTTTAAAGACTTAAATGATTGGATGATTCATAAAAACCCATCACTTGAAAGACAAGTCAAACAAAGGAGAAGGTGAGTAAAATAAACACAGGTAAAATATGGTGATATGTTAGTGCAAAAAGTACCCAAAGTTTACAATAAGCGTATCCGCTGATTGCAAAATTGGGATTTTTGATTTCTTCCTATCGTCAGAAATGTTTTTAAATACAATAAAATTTACACAATGGAAAAAGACTTTTTACAAGAATTCATATACGAAGTTGCCAAAGAAAATGAAACGAAGATTGCTCAGGAAAAGAGAAAAAAATATTTCCAGGAACTAGGTAGGAAAGGCGGTTTGAAAACTAAAGAAAACAAAAAACTTGATAAAGTTATTTCAATACGAATGACCAATTCCGAATACGAAACTCTCATTCAAAAACAAGAAAAACATCCGTTCAAATTATCAACCTATATCCGAAATGTTTTGTTCGAAAAAGAACTAAAAATCAATGAATTTCAAACTGATGAAGTCTTACTGCAGTATGGGACTCATTTCAAAAAAATAACCAATCTTTTACGAAATCGGGAATGGAATGTTTTCGAAAACAAGAAGGAGATTTTAGTGAAAATCGAAAATTTGATCGAATTGATTCATCAGTATTTATATTCAAAAATTCAGAAAAATGAATAATTCAGCAACCACCAGATCCATTACAAAAATTGCTTTGGAATACAATGCAAACGATAAAGGAACATCAGAAATGGTGGCTTCGAATTATCTTTTGAGTGACACTGCTGAAGGTCAATTTCACGAAATGAAAACTGTAGCTGAAAGAAATACCAAAGTAAAGAAATGGGCATTGACAGGCTACATTTCTCAACCGGACGAAATTGGTAGAAAATTGAAGGATGAAGAATTCGCAGAAATCGCCACCAAAGCTTTAGATAAAATTGGAGTGACAAACAAAAATCAGTACCGATTGGATATTCACAATAGTACAAAACATAAGCATATTCATTTTGTCGTAAACAGGATTGATATTTCGGGAAATTGCACTGTGAAATCACACGATATCGGAAAGAGATTTGGTGATGCTGTCAGAGAAGTTTGCAAGGAAAGAGGATTGTTGACTGATATAGAAATTGGAATTCAGAAAAAAGCTGAGATGCTGAAAAGCTTGACCGAAGCTATTAGGTCAAAAGATAATTTTGATGATCTGATCTCAGAAATGAATAAAAAAGGTTTTGAAATTCAATTGTCTTCAAATATCAAAGACGGGATTTCGGGAATGCGAATTGTGATGGAAAAAGACAAAAATTTTCATACCGAAAGGATTTATAAAGCTGGTTACAAATTATCTGAAATCTCAAATCAACTGAAAATTTCTGAAATAAAATCTCTGTTTGAAATGAAAAATGCGGTCAAGGAAGCACAAAAAGACGCTGGCAACATAGAGGGATTTCGAAAAATTATACAACAAAAAGGAATTTCTGTAAAGATCCAATACAAAGGAGAATTTAAAGCCGGTCAAAAAAATGAAATTCAAGATTTCTGGATAAATAAAATTGGTGATAGTCAAGAGAAAAACGGATTCTTTTTTCGGAAAAATGTCGGGTTCTCTCTGTCAGCAATAGATTCTGGTCTGGATGATCTGGTAAAATCATTAAGTCAAAATAGTGTAAATAATGATGCAAGTAATCATCTGAAATCAGACCCAAATGAAAGCTTAATAGATATTGCAGGCGGATTAATAAGTGACTTCCTTAATCCAACCTATGTTTCTCAGGACGAAGATGCACTCTGGAAAAAGAAGCGAAAATTAAGAAGATAATTAAAAATATAAAACAATAAATATGGATAGTGAAAATAAAGAATCTAAAAGTAACGGAATGGAACTTTTAGAAAACGTGATCAAATCAAATATGGAAAATATTGAACAAAATATCAAACTGCAGTTTGCCATTGAAGATCATACGACTCTATTGAATGACTTAAAGATCTGCTTGGAAGACGGACAGTCACTCAATAATGAAACTGTGGTCTTTTTCAAATTAGTGCAAGCCAAAATGACTGAATTTCTTGCCAGTATTCCTACGCAGACAGAAATGGTTCTTTCAAAAGAAACTAAAGATTATTTGGACGGTTTTGGAAAGGATATACGATGGAAGAAGAAATTTATTTGGAGCGGAATTGGAGTTTTTGTCTTTGCCGTTTTAGTATTTATCGCATCCATCTATTTCGCAACCAATTGGTACAAAGAAAGCATCAAAGCGAAAAGTGAACTACGCCAAGATATTTTAAATGAAATTGCTGATGAAGGAAAAAAAATCTATGATAAAAATGAGATAACAGTTTTGAGAGAAAATACTCAAGTTATGCAATTATGGATCAAGAATAATCCTAAAAAAGCAGAGGATTTTCTGAGGTTTAAAGATGGATATAACGCAAGTAAGGAAAATCATTAAAGAAATTATCACTCAGCTGGAAAATTACTTTGGAGATGAAAATTAAGGTAAAAACCTTCGGTGAATATATTTTCTACTATTTGAATCTTTTTGAATTGGATCTCTAAGCTTCTCTTTAGACAATTTATTAAAAAATATTTTGCGAAGCAAATATTATATTGTAATATTGCGATGTAATATTTTTTGGAATTATGGGAGCTACTAAAACAGAACATTTTACAGATAAGCAAAATCAAATTGCAACTATTGCAAAAGCATTAGGGCATCCTGCCAGAATAGCTATTATTGAGTATTTGATGAAAGTCAATGAGTGTATCTGTGGCGACATCGTGAATGAATTACCCTTAGCTCAACCTACCGTTTCTCAGCATTTGAAAGAACTGAAAAATGCCGGGATCATAAAAGGTAACATTTCCGGAAACGCTATCTGCTATTGTATAGACGAAAAGACCATCGAAATTCTCAACACTTATTTTTCCGCAATAGTACAAACTGTTACCAAATCAAAATGCTGTTAAGCGTTTTTTTACCTTAATATATCGCAATATTGCATTTAACCTATAAGCATTTAATTATGAAATTATCAGAAATAAAACAAATTTTACCAACATTAGAAAATGTTGAATTCCAATTAGAAAATGGAACTTTTGTTCCGGAACATTTTCACGTTACGGAAGTAGGAATGATCAATAAAAACTTTATTGATTGTGGCGGTGTCATCCGTTCAGAGAAGGTTGTCAATTTCCAGCTTTGGAATGCAGACGATTTTGAACATCGTCTGAAGCCTAACAAATTACTCAACATTATCAAACTTTCCGAGGATAAATTAGGAATCGAGGATTTCGATATTGAAGTGGAATATCAGAGTGATACTATTGGAAAATATGATCTAGAATTCAATGGGAAAACATTTATTCTAAAAAATAAAACTACAGCTTGTTTAGCACAGGATGCTTGCGGAATCCCATCAGAAAAAGAAAAAAAGAATCTAATTGAACTTGGTGTAAACCAAAACAGTTCTTGTACGCCTGGCGGAGGTTGCTGCTAAACATAATTTACTCACTAATCTGCCATTATAAAATAATCAAAACCAAAGATTAATGGATGAAATATACGACGTCGTTGTTATTGGAGGAGGACAAAGCGCTTTAGCCTGCGGATATTATTTGAGAAGAGCTAAACTGAATTATGTAATATTGGATAAACAAAATATATCTGGAGGTGCCTGGCTTCATACTTGGGACAGTCTAACCCTTTTTTCACCAGCCGATTACAGTTCCTTGCCTGGCTGGGCGATGCCGAAATCTAAAAATAAATTTCCTCCTAAGCAAGAAGTAATAAATTACTTACAGCAATACGAAGCACACTATCAGCTGAATATAAGACGGGGATTTGAGGTTAATAATATCAAAAAAAATGGAGATTTTTTTATCGTTGATATACAACAGAACACTATAAAAGCTAAGTCAATTATCTCAGCAACCGGAACCTGGGGAAACCCTACTATTCCAAACATAGATGGCATCGAAAGTTTTAAGGGAATACAAATTCATTCCGGAAACTACAAAAATCCAGAGAACTTTATAGGAATGAAAACTTTAGTCATTGGTGAAGGGAATTCCGGTGCACAGATTGTAGCTGAAGTTTCAAGATTTACTGAAACAAAATGGTCTACAAAAAGAGAACCTCAATTTCTTCCAGACAATGTAGATGGTTATTACCTATTTAATGTTGCGTCAGCGAAATACAAAGCGGAAAAAGAAGGAAAACCCTTTGATGCATCGCAGTACAATTTAGGAAATATCGTTATGGTTCCTCCTGTTAAAGAAGCTCAGAAAAGAGGCGTTTTAGTTTCAAGCGGTTCATTTCATAAAATTTATGATCAAGGCGTGGTATGGGATGATGGAAATTCAGAAGAGTTTGATGCTTTTGTCTGGTGCACAGGCTTTGGTTATGACACCGCCTACTTAAGATCAATCGTCCGTATAGATGAAAGAGGTATCGCTAAAACCACAGATAGCAGATCTTTGGAAATGGAAGGTTTATGGTTTGTTGGCTATGGTAACTGGACAGGCTACGCATCTGCAACATTAATTGGTATAAACAGATCTGCAAAACAAACAATAATTGAAATAGAAGAATTCTTAAATAAAAATAAATAAAATGAAAATTGCATTATTCAGCGACATTCACGCTAATCTCCCTGCATTAGAAGCATTCTTTGCAGATGTTGAAAAAAGAAATCCCGACAGCATTTATTGTTTGGGAGATTTAGTTGGTTACAATATCTGGCCAAACGAAGTGGTCAATGAAATCCGTAAAAGAAAAATACCAAGTATTGCTGGCAACTACGATTTTGGCATTGGGAGAATGAGTAATGAATGTGGTTGCGCCTACAAAACAGACGCTGAGAAGGACAACGGAAATATTTCCATTTCTTTTACCAATTCTTTGATGAAAGATGATGAAAGGGCGTACCTGCGCACACTTCCAGCACATATAAAAGTAGAATTTCAACTGAACGAAGACAAACTGAACCTGCTTTTGGTACACGGGAGTCCGAGAAAAATAAATGAATATCTTTTCGAAGACCGTGAAGAAAAAAGTATGCTTCGTATTATGGAACAAGCCGATGCCGACATTATGTGTTTCGGACATACACACAAACCATATCATAGAGTTTTAAATTCGGGTATTGATGGACAAGATCATTTTCGTCACGCAGTAAATATCGGTTCCGTTGGGAAGCCGAAAGACAATGATATTAGAGGTGGTTATGTGATGTTGACAGTTGATGAAAACAGTTCTGTTTTGAACAAAGAAAGCATCAGTGTAGAATTTATCCGCTTCGACTATGACTTTGAAAAGGCAGCAAAGGCAGTGGAAGACAGCCCTCTTCCAAACGAGTATGCAGAAAATCTAAGACGTGGCTATTAATTGTTAAAATCTAAAAAAATGGAACTTCCAAAAGATCTACATTATTCAAAAGAACATACTTGGGTTCGTATTGAGAACAAAACTGCAACGGTCGGTATTACAGCATTTGCTCAAAAGGAATTGGGAGAAATCGTATATGTTGACTTACCTAATGTTAATCATAATTTCAAACAAGACGAAGTATTTGGTTCTGTAGAAGCCATTAAAACCGTCAGCGACCTATTTATGCCTCTTTCAGGGAAAATAATTGAAACCAATGAGCAACTTTTAAAAGAGCCAACGCTTGTAAATTCTAATCCATTTGATAATGGCTGGATGGTGAAAATTGAAATTGAAGACCTGAGAGAAACTGAAAATTTATTAACAGCGGAACAATACGCTCAACTAAATAATTAGAAGATGCAACCAAAATTAAAATTCCTCGACCGCTTTCTTACCCTATGGATTTTTTTAGCAATGCTTTTGGGCGTTGGGTTAGGATATTTCTTTCCTGATATTTCTACTGTCACAAATTCTTTGTCTGTCGGAACAACTAATATTCCCTTAGCAATAGGTTTAATTTTAATGATGTATCCACCTTTGGCAAAAGTAGATTATAGTCTATTACCAATGGCTTTTAAAGACAAAAAGGTAATGTCGGTATCATTGCTACTCAATTGGATTATCAGTCCTATTTTAATGTTTGTATTAGCTATCATTTTTCTACGAGATGAGCCAGACTATATGATTGGTCTAATTTTGATCGGTTTAGCAAGATGTATTGCAATGGTCATTGTCTGGAACGATCTAGCAAAAGGTAATCGGGAGTACGCAGCTCTGCTAATCGCATTAAACAGTATTTTCCAATTGGTGTTTTATAGTTTTTATGTTTGGCTTTTTATTAATGTATTACCACAAAAACTAGGCTTAGGAAATTTTAACATTGCGGTACCAATGAAAGATGTTGCCGAGAGTGTATTCATTTATTTAGGGATCCCATTTATTGCAGGATTTTTGAGCCGTTACTTCTTGATTAAATTAAAAGGAAAAGAGTGGTTCAATAGGAAATTCATTCCGGCTATTTCACCTATTACTTTGTATGCTTTGCTGTTTACAATCGTATTGATGTTCAGTTTGAAGGGAGACAAAATTTTAGAGCTACCAATGGACGTTGTTAAAGTTGCAATACCATTAGTAATTTACTTTGTTCTTACATTCTTCATCAGCTTTTTCATTAGTAAGGCATTGAAAGTACCCTACGACAAAAATGCATCTATTGCTTTTACAGCGACTGGAAATAATTTTGAATTAGCGATTGCTGTTGCTATAGCAGTTTTTGGAATTCATTCCTCACAAGCATTTGTAGGGGTCATCGGTCCTCTTGTGGAAGTACCTGTTTTAATTTTATTGGTAAGGGTTAGTTTGTGGCTGAAGAAAAAGTATTATCCCTGAAAAACATTATTATAATGTCTGTCAATAGTATTTTCTAAAAACTATTTTGTACATTTGTTGAAAGGAAATGGTGCTCTTCCTTACCCAACCGCCCTAAAAAAGCTGATGACGCCTGATTAGACAATGTTAACACATTTAATCAGGTAAATTATGTCCAAAAATCAGCATTTTAGATCCAACAGCAAAGCAGCTCAGCTTCACACAAAGATCTTTTTCCGTAAATACCCTACTCTCCCATACATCGTTAAATGGTTTTTAATCAGTTCCATCATTGGGATCTGTGTAGGGTCTGCCTCGGCAGGTTTTCTGGTATCACTGGACTGGGCTACGAATTTCAGGGAGAATCATCTGTGGCTCATTGCTTTTCTGCCAATTGCAGGTCTGTTAATCGGCTTGCTTTACAATTATCTGGGGAAGGATATTGAGGCTGGAAATAATTTATTGATTGACAGCATCCACAATCCAAAGGAAATTATTCCTTTCAGGATGGCACCCTTTGTTTATTTAGGAACGATTGCAACCCACTTTTTTGGAGGTTCCGCAGGTAGAGAGGGAACGGCATTGCAGATGGCGGGAGCAATCGCTGATCAATTCACAAAACCTTTCAGACTAACTGAACCTGAGCGTAAAATACTGCTGATCTCGGCAATTTCAGCAGGTTTCGGTTCTATATTCGGAACACCTTTGGCGGGTGCCTTGTTCGGTCTCGAAGTATTTCTGATAGGAAGAATAAAATATGATGCGATATTTCCTGCGTTTGCTTCAGCAATACTGGCAGACCTGGTCACTAACCTCTGGCAGGTTAAACACACCCATTATCATATCGACCTTGTTCCCCAATTGGAAGCCTTACCGATCATCTACAGTATACTGGCAGGGATCTTATTCGGCCTTTGTGCGGCGACCTTTAGCAAGGTCATCCATTACGTAACTTCTTTTTTCAAATCCAGAATATCTTTTCCGCCGCTCCGTCCTTTTGTAGGAGGGATCATCGTTGCCGTCGCTGTGTTTGCAATGGGAACCACGAAATATATCGGATTGGGTATTCCGACCATTGTTCAGTCTTTCGAGCAGCAGTTACCGCCTTACGATTTTGCATTGAAGATGGCCTTTACCATTATCACACTTGCAGCAGGATTCAAAGGTGGCGAAGTAACGCCTTTATTTTTTATCGGCGCTACTTTAGGAAGTGCCTTATCCTTATTTATCCCTTTGCCGACAGGACTTTTGGCAGGAATGGGATTTGTGGCAGTGTTTGCAGGGGCAACCAATACACCACTCGCCTGTATGCTGATGGGAATAGAACTCTTCGGAGCTGAAAGCGGGATCTATATGGCCATTGCCTGCGTGGTATCATATTTAATTTCAGGTCATAACAGCATTTATGGAAAACAGGTCATCGGGGAAGCAAAACATTCCAGATTTCAGAACCAGTCCGGAAGAAATATAAACGAAAACAAATAAATGAACGCAATGGAAAACAAATCAACGGTGATCGTAAGGATTTATTTCGAATACGGAGCATCTGTAAAAGATCAATCGTTTTGGAAAAGGTTATGGAACAATTCTCTGGGCGAATTTCTATTGAAAAAAGCCAGGGAAAGTAACATAGAGCAAGCGAATATCTTCATTGCTAAATCGGGTTATCTGAATTATAAAAATATTTCCTACAATATTTCGGAGCTTCCTGCTTTGAAGAATCCTGCCTGCCTTGAGCTTATTGATAACGAAAATAAAATCAACCAATTTTTAAAATTAAATAAAGACCTTTTAAAACAAGCTAAAATAATACTTGTTCAACCCAGTTCTGAAATATTATTCACCTAAATAAATCAAAAAATATTATGAAAATTACAAAAGTACACGCAAGAGAAGTACTCGATTCCAGAGGAAATCCGACAGTTGAAGCAGAGATTAACATCAATGGTGAGTTTACGGGCAGAGCCATATCTCCGTCCGGTGCAAGCACAGGCGAAAAGGAAGCCGTGGAATTAAGAGATAACGATAAAGCACGCTATCAGGGGAAAGGTGTTTCAAAAGCTGTCAATAATGTCAATACCATTATTGCGAACGCATTGGTCGGGAAAGAGATACTACTGCAGAGTGATGTAGATGCCTTGATGATCTCGTTGGATGGGACGCCCAACAAATCTAATCTCAGTGCAAATGGCATTTTAGCAGTTTCCATTGCTTATGCCAAAGCATCAGCTGCCTTTAACAAGATCCCACTGTACCGACAATTCAGGGATGAATCAACATATACCATGCCTGTACCTTGTATGAATGTGATCAATGGCGGAAGACACGCTGACAATAATATCGATTTTCAGGAATTTATGATTGCACCACACAATGCCCCAAACTTTAAGGAGAGTATTCGAATGGGTGAAGAGGTCTTCCACACCTTAAAAGAAATTTTAAAGGGAAAAGGATATTACACAGGAGTTGGCGATGAAGGAGGATTTGCACCAAATCTAAAATCCAATGAAGAAGCCGTTGATGTCATTTTAGAAGCGATTACCAAAGCCGGTTTTACGCCTGGAAAAGATGTGTCGTTATGCTTAGATCCTGCAACAAGTGAGATGTGGAACAATGACAAATATGAATTTTTCAAAAGCACCAAAGAACAAAAAACAAGTGAACAGATGATTGAACTTTGGGAAAGCTGGACATCACAATATCCGATTGTTTTGTTGGAAGACGGTCTTGGAGAAAATGACTGGAAAGGCTGGCAGCAATTGACGGAGAGATTAGGAAACAAAGTAGAACTGGTGGGAGATGATATTTTCTGTACGAATCCAAAGATTCTACAGGAAGGCATTGACCAAAAAATTGGAAACTCTGTTTTGATAAAATTAAATCAAATTGGAACCGTTACAGAAACTCTGGAAACGATTGACCTGGCCTATAAAAACAATTACAACTGCTTTATCTCGCACCGAAGCGGAGAAACAGAAGATACAACAATCGCCGACTTGACAGTGGCAGTTGGTGCAGGGCATTTGAAAACAGGAAGTGGCTGCCGAAGTGAGCGGGTTTCAAAATTCAATCAACTATTGAGAATTGAGGAGGAGCTTGGAAGTGCAGCAAAGTTTGCGGGAATCAAAGCGTTTAAATAATACACAAAATATCAAATTTATTGAAGGCTAATTTCAATACTAAAAAGTTAGCCTTTTAATATCACATATTCTCACACAACACTTTATGAAACAATATCAAATTTTCGCCATCATTTCGATGATATTTGCAGGTTTAACCTCAGTCATAGCAAAAGCAGGACTGAAAAATGTTGCATCAGATACAGGTTTGGCTGTCCGGACTTCATTTGTGTTTTTTCTAATTTGGCTCAATATATTCGCATTTAATAACGCCAAAGATTTTTCAAATCTTACCAAAAAAGATATTTTATTGCTGGGATTTTCGGGAATTACGACCACAATTTCGTGGATATTCTATTACAGGGCAATGAAGGTGGGTAATGTTTCAGAAATAGCATTAATAGACAAGGGAAGTATAATTATTACGCTGGCTCTTTCCTTTTTCTTCCTAAACGAGCAATTTACCTGGAAAATTGCTGTGGGCGGTTTTATGATCATCGGGGGAATATTAATATTGACTCTCAAATAAAAATAACAACAACTTAAAATATTCATTATTAAGACATTACTATGCTCGAAAATATAAACCAACTCGACACTCAGCTTTTTCTTTTTATAAACCGAAAGCACAATTCATTTTTTGATCCGATCATGTATTGGGCAAGTGATAAACTGTTTTGGATACCATTTTATACTTTTCTTTTGTATATCATTATGAGAGAATTTAAAAAGAAAAGTGCTTACGTACTTTTGGCAATTGCTTTTCTGATCACGATCTGTGACCAGACCGCATCTCATCTTATAAAAAATGCGTTCAAAAGACTAAGACCATCACATGAACCATCTCTCGAAAATTTGATACATTTAAGCAAAGCAGGACCAGGTGGTCAGTATGGTTTTATATCGTCTCACTCTGCCAACGCTTTTGGCTTAGCAACATTCCTAATCTTTTTGCTACCAAGAAAATATAATTGGCTAAAATATGTTTTAGTCTGCTGGGCTGTTTTGGTTGCATACAGCCGTATTTACAACGGTGTTCATTATCCTACGGATGTTATTGTGGCAGCATTCTTGGGAATTTTTTATGGAAGTACAATTGCTTACTTTTCAAAAAAAATTCACTTTAGAGAAAAGTAAATAACTTATGTAACGATTTGAATAATTTTCAAGTTCAATATTATATAAGAAATCATACAATGGTACTATTACCAAACTTTAAATAGTAATAATTTTAAATTTAAACTATAAAAAGGCTCAACCAATTTGGTTGAGCCTTTCCTATGAAAAAGTAATTATCCCGAATTACTTATATTTTTATTTAAAAGCTAACCACTCTTTGTCTTTATTTATAAAAGCGAATATGAATTCGCATTTCAAATTAGAATAAAATTCAATCATCCTAATTCTTCAACACGTTTTTTAACTTCGGGATTGTCCTCAAACTATTTTTCGGTTTGTCGGTAAACCTCAATACTTTTGTCTGGTTCGTATATGTATGGCGAAAATTTCACTTTCAGTTGTATTGTTAAAAATTGGTTAAGGTTCCGCCGCTTCTCGTCAGTTGCGAAGTTCGGAACTTTTTATTTTCTGTTAAAAATAAAAATTCTTGCGAAACGCAAACGAGAACTTACCACAAAATTCGCAATTGCGAGAAACGGCTGTTAGCGAATAGCCCTTTTACCTTTTTTAGGAAATTTATTAATTCTGAATACTATATATTATTTTCTTTTCAGAAAGATTAACTACACTAATAGATAAATCTTTGTTTAGTACAAATACATTTTTACCGTTTTTAGAGTAAACAATCGCTTGTCTTGGTTCATTAAATCCTGTTATCACTCCAATATTAGTTAATGTTGATACATCAATTATTGAAAGAGAATTATCTTCCTTATTTCCACTCAATAAAATGTTTTCATCTGAAGATAATGATGCGCCATAAGGATCTTTGCCTACAGAAATTGTTTTAGCGATTATACCTGTATTTAAATTAACTACTGCAATGGAATTGGAACCACTATTAGCAGCAAATAATGTTTCACCATCTTTAGTAATAGAGATAGCTCTTATTTTGCTAAAACCAGTAATAGTTGTATCGATTTTTAAAGTTGCTGCGTCCACAACAGAAATAGCGTCGCTGGCAAAATTGGTCACGTAAATCTTTGTATTTGTTGCGTTTAATTTAATACCTTGTCTTGGTTCGGCAAAACCTGTTATTATTTTTTTTACCGATTTACTTGAAAGGTCAATTACCGTTACTGTATTTGTTGCCTCATTATTAATATAAATTTCCTGACCATTGTTGCTAATTGCTGAACCAAATGCTCCAAAGCCTACCGCATATTTTTCAATGATTTTAAAGTTCTTTGTTTCCAGTACAGTTAAAAATCCGGTGCTGCTGTCAGTGATGTAAAACTTCATTCCATCAGGCGAAAAAATGATGTTTCTTGGACTGATGAATCCAGGTATCTTTTTTATTAATTTACGAGATTTTAGATTATAAACACTTACGAAATTTACGTCGCTGTTTGATGCTAATGCAATATTTCCGGTTGGACTTATTGCTAAAGAATTATTTTTTATGTTGCCGTCAAAGATTTGTTGCGCTTGAGTTTTGGTAGCAATAATACTAAAGAATAGTATTAACATTCCAATTTTGAATTTATTTTTCATATTTTGAATTTATTAGTTTGTTAAAGTTGTTACAGCCCAAAGTGCAGCAGTTGCTATAATCACCCATAGAATTACACCTTGAATTAATGGTTTAAATCCAACAGAAGATATTGTTTTTCTGTTCAATCCACATCCTATTAAAAACAAGGTAAGCGTTAATCCTGCTTTTGCAATATTTGTTAAATAATGATTGTATTGCTGAACAAAGGGAATATAGGTATTTGCAATCATTGCAAGAACAAATAATCCAATAAAGTAAGGAATTTTTATTTTACTGTCTTTACTTTTAAAAATAAAAGTTGATAAAAAAGCAACAGGAATTATCCATAATGCTCGTGCTAATTTAACAGTTGTAGCAATCTCTAAAGCTTGCGGACCATATTTACTTGCTGCACCTACAACTGAACTGGTATCGTGAATAGCAATTGCACACCACATTCCAAATTGTGATTGTGATAAATTTAACTGATGCCCAATAAAAGGAAATAAAAATAAGGCTACAGAATTTAGAATAAATATGGTTCCTAATGCAACCGATATCTGTTTTTCTTCTGCCTTTATTACAGGAGAAATAGCAGCAATAGCACTTCCACCACAAATGGCTGTTCCAGTTGATATTAAATAAGAAGTCTTTTTTTCTATCTTTAAAAACTTACCCATAAAGAAACCAATTACTAATGTTCCAATAATAGAAACTATTGTAAATAAAATACCTTCTTTACCCGCTTTTAATGCACTTGTAACATTCATTCCAAAGCCCAAACCAACAACAGAAACCTGTAATAATATATGAGTTGCTTTATGATTTAGATGTAAATATGGATGTCCAATAAATTGCGCAATTATTAAACCCATAAGTAAGGCAATTGGCGGTGATATTAATGGAGACAAGCAGAGTACAACTGCTAATAAAAAAATCACTTCTCTAGTGGTTATACTTTTGTCTAATAAATTTTTGAATCCTTTTTGATTTTCCATCTTACTTTATATATTATTGTTAGTACAAATTTCTTGAAATAAAGGATATGTTGGAAATTGTAAAAAGTTATGCGTCATTACTTAAAGTTATAATGATTGGCAAATTTCATAAATAATTCAGGTAAAGCCTCAACTTGACCTTGTTGTTGGATAAAGTAAAAATTCCTTTCGATAGACAAATGTTGAACATCTATTATTGTAAATTTATTTTCTCTAAGTTCTTTGTATATGGAATGTAATGATATAAAAGCCATAGTGTTGCTGTGAAGTATATAGTTTTTAATACTTTCAGTGCTGCCTAATTGCATTTCAATTTTTAAATCTGAAATTTTTACATTCAAAGATTTTAAATGATGTGCAATTACTTCTAGTGTTCCTGATCCTTGCTCGCGAAACAAGAGAGGAATGTTTTTTAGCTCATCAATAGTAATGTTCTGTCTTTTTGAGAGAGGATTTGTGCTATTTGAAACTAAAACAATTTCGTCTTTGACAAATTCGGTATATTTTAGATAGGCTTTTTTGGATTTTCCTTCTATGATACCCAAATCAATTTCATTTTTTTGCAGCGCAATTTCAATTTGTTCTGTATTATTAGCTTCTAAAGAAACGATAAGTTGGTCAAATTTTTTATGAAACGATGCTAAAATTTCAGGTAAAAGATATTGAGCAATTGTTGTACTCGCACCAATTCTTAATTTTCCGTTGAAATTTTGAGAAAGAGAATTAATTTCAAATTCTAAATTACGATAGGTTTCAAATATTTTTTCGGTATGAGAAAATAATATAATTCCTGCTTTTGTTAATTTTACCTTTGAGCCATTTCTTTCAAAAAGTTTAGTTTTCAGAAAACTTTCAATTTCTTGTATGTGTTTTGAAACTGCTGGCTGCGTAATAAATAATTCTTCGGCAGCTTTTGTAAAATTAAGTCGTTTTGCTACTTTGTGAAATACTTGTAAACGAAAATCAAACATTATTATAGGATTAAGTTATTTTACTCATTTTTTCTTGAGTTCTCCAAGGGTTTAAATATACGCATTGCGCCAATACGAAATATATAATGTTGCGCTTATTCTTTTATATATTTTATTTAAGATTCTGTTTGTTAGTTGATTAAATATTGAATAATTTTTGGATAAACGCAATTATATGATGAATGAAAATCTGACCGATCAATTCATAGTGATCCTTCGAATGCAACGATATGCCGAGAAAAGTATTAAGACCTACGCTTCACATCTCAGCTATTTTCTTAAATTATCTTCCAAACATAAACCGGAAAATATAACCTAACAACAACTTGAAGATTTTATTGTCTGGCTTGTCGACAAGATGAAGATAGGGCAATCATATCAAAAAGCAATGATCGCCACTATTACCAAATTTTATAAGGAAATCTTCAACCGCCAGATCAGTTTAAAACATCTCTATCCCAAACGCAAAGAACATAAATTACCGAAATTTCTTACCCTTGAAGAGGTGAAACAGGTATTGGATGCTACGGAGAATTTAAAACATAAAGCTATTCTTACCACAATATATTCGTGCGGTCTGCGTCTTAGCGAGGTGTTGGAATTGTAGATCTCTGATATCAAAACTAAAGATCGTCTCCTGCTGATCCGCCAGTCTAAAGGAAATAAAGATAAATTAAAGAGAAAGATACTATATCTCTTTAATAGTAAATTTATGAGCCATAAGTTCCAAGACGGAACTAAAAACAAAGTAAGTCTATTAAAAGAAAATATTTGAATATAGCACAAATTAGAAATCTCAAATATCGTATTCCCCTTTTTGTTCCCCCTTAAAATAAAAAACTCTTTGTTAACAGTAGTTACAGAGAGTTTTAAGTACCCCAGAAGGAACTTTTATTTGTAAAGACAGTAGAGAATTTATTCGAGGGCTCTATACTTAGACTTCAATAAGAATGTAGATTTGTTGGTGAATTTTTGCTAAATGGTTTCTATGGGGGAAAAGTAAAAGGCCTCAACAGATACTCTATTAGATAAAACGACTTCCTTTTAGTGATAAGAATAAATCTTTGCCTCAAATTTTTTCATATAAGAGAAATATCCTATATTTAATATTAGCACCTAATCTAGCACCCAAAAATAAAAAACCCTGTAAATCAATAATTTACAGGGTTTTAAGTGGAGTTGGAGGGATTCGAACCCTCGTCCAAACAAGCAATACGCAAGCTTTCTACATGCTTATTTTGCTATTGGTTTTCGTCATAAAGCAGACAGCAAACAGCCAACTTTACGCTTATCTTCTAAAATTTTCGTTCCCGAACCGAAGTTTTTCGGGACTTATTTCCGCATTTTCTATGCCTCGGAATCGAACGTCGCAGAACAGAACTTTCGGGAGACATCTTGTTTCCTTACTATACTTCGGGAAAAACGCTAATCCTACTAAGCTTCGGATTAAGCAGCAAGAGCAAACTCTTCGTTGCCAGTTAAATTCTGTAGCAAGGGATTAAAGAGATCGCGCTACGGTTCTCTGCATGCTTACTTACCCATTGGTCTTGCTGTCGAAACCAGTCAACCCCAATTTTTTAGTATGCAAATATAAGCAAAAAATGTACCTAAATTTTAATTCTGTAATTCTTTTATATTGGCGCCAAATTTCCGCCTTCCGTTCCCGCTTTTTTTGTGCGGCGGCTTTGCCGCCGCACAAAAAAGAGCTCCACTAAAGTCGGGGCGCAATTCCGTCATCATTAGAACTTTTTAACCAAATTTTGAAAATTTCCTTCTTAAAAACTCATAAAAAAGTTAATCTCGGTTAAAGTTGTTTCAGCAATCAAATTTCAAAATAATTTTGAGGCTGCTAATCATAACCCATGAAGAAAACTCTACTCTTATTTTTATTCATTATCTCCCATTCTTTTCATGCTCAAGAATACATTTTTGGAAAAATTTCTTCCGAACAAAACATAGAATTATCGGGAGTTTTGATCCTCAACACCAGAACAGACGAGAAAACATATTCAGACAGCGATGGAAATTTTATGATTTCTGCAAAAAATAATGATGCACTGCGATTCGTAAAACAAAAATTTGATAGAATTACCTATTCCGTAAAACCCGAAGATTTTAAAAATTCTATAAAAATTACGTTGATAAAATCCGTAGTAGAAATAGAAGAAGTAGAAATTAAAACCAAACTCACAGGCGATCTAAAAGAAGATGCAAGAAGAGTAGAATCTGTGAGAAAAGTAAAACTCAATAAAGAAATTGCAAAATACATCACTCAAAAATCTGATCCTCTAATACTAAAACCAAAAGCAGGCGAATTTGTACAACCTAAAGGTGAAGGTTTTTCTGTAGGTAAAGTTTCTAGTAAAGCAGATCAAATAGATTTAGCCGAAGATTTTCTAGAAATTCTTGGCGAAGATTATTTTACAGATTTAGGACTTAAAAAAAGTGAAATTTCCTCGTTCATCTTTCATGTAATGAGTGGGTTAGATTTAAAAAACGCTTATAAATATGGTTATCTCAAAGGAAGCGACATTGCTCAGTTCAGAAAACAAGCAGAAATAAAAATCAATGATTTTAGAAAGTTAAAATAGTATGGAATTGAATTTGATGTATAATTTTTCGTAAATTTAAAGTTATCAAATCACCACCTAAAATCACAATTTTATGAACAAAAACATTATCGCCATTGCTGTTGCTTCTTTGGGCTTCATCATTGGGCTTGGCTTATTAGGAAGCGCCATCAAAAACCGAAACAAATCAGAAAACACCATCTCTGTTACCGGTCTCGGAACCAAAAAATTTACTTCAGACCTCATCACTTGGAGCGGAAACTTCTCCAGAAATAGCTTTGAACTGAAACAAGCTTATGATGCACTTTCAAACGACCGAAAAATCATCGAAAACTATTTGATTTCTAAAGGAATTCCTAAAAACGAAATCGTTTTTTCGGCGGTAGATATTCAGAAGCAATATAATTATGTTTCAGACGCTAATGGAAGTAGTCACCAAACTTTTGCAGGTTACCAATTAACTCAATCGGTTTCATTAGAAAGTAAAGATGTGGCAAAAATTGAAAATTTGTCTAGAAATATCACCGAAATTATCAATCTTGGAATAGAATTCACTTCTTCCAGACCTAATTATTTTTACACCAAATTGGCGGAAGTAAAACAAGAAATGATTGCTAATGCTACAAAAGACGCTAAAGAACGTGCCGAAAAAATTGCAGAAAATGCAGGTTCAGATTTAGGAAATCTTAAAAAAGCAACAATGGGTGTGATCCAAATTACCGCGCCAAATTCAAACGAAGATTTTTCTTATGGCGGAACTTATAATACTCAATCAAAAGAAAAAGAAGCGAGTATTACAATTAAATTAGAATATGAAGTGGATTAGGTAGAGATTGAGGTAAAGGTTGATGCAAAGGTTGAAAAAAACTTTCTCTATTGGTTCCCCTCTTTTAGAGGGGTGTCAAAATCTTTGATTTTGACGGGGTGTTAATAAACTACTTCATAAATTTCATTCACCAAAACATCTAAATTTTCAGGCTGGAAATTAGCCATTAAAAATAAATTAACAGCATATTTACCTTCGCCATAACTTGGTTGAAGGTAATTTTTTTCTATGACGCTAAAACCATTTCTTTCGTAAAAACGCAATCTTCTTTCTGCAATTTCTGAAAGTGAATCGGGCTCAGTTTCTAAAATCAGTTTTTCGAATTTTTCCTGTAAACTTTCCAGAATTTTTTCGCCAAATTTTTGATTTCGGAATTCTTCAAAAACTTCAAAATGCTCTAAAAAATAAAATTCTTGAAGCTCCCAAATTACACAATATCCTATATTTTCATCTTCGTGATTAATGGAATAAACAAAGGCGTCTGGATTTTCGGCCAAATCTAGAAATTGGTCTTTGCTTCGTCTTTCTTCTTCGGGAAAAGTCTTTTCGTAGCGGTAGAAAATTTTAGAAATTTTCTTACGGTTTTGTAATTCTTCGAACCAAACCATTTTTATTTACGATTTACAATTTTTGATTTACGATTTTTGATTTACGATTTTTGACTTTAATGAAAACTATTATTTACAGGTCAAAAACATTAGGTCTTCTGGTGACGAAAATATCTTTTACCCAAAGCGTAAATGCCATCATGAGATAAACCAAGAAGAAAAAACCAGCGGTAGCAAAAGTGGAATAAATGAAAAATACACGCAGTTTAGAAACAGGAATCCCCAGTCTACTGCCAAATCTGGTGAGCGTTCCGAACCATTCATGTTCTACTTTGTGTCTTAAATCAGTAATAATTTTGGGTTCTCTCATTATTTCAGTTTTTCATTATTTTGATGACGGTCAAAATCTCTTTCGGTTTTTACTTTCATCTTTTTATCAAAAGCGACTTGTAAATCTACGCCAGTTTGGTTTGCCAAGCACAAAGTTACAAAAAGTACATCTGCTAATTCCTCGCCTAAATCTTTAGATTTATCAGATTCTTTTTCGCTTTGTTCGCCATATCTTCTGGCTATAATTCTGGCAACTTCTCCTACTTCTTCGGTTAACATTGCCATATTTGTTAATTCATTAAAATAACGAACACCAATGGTTTTTATCCATTCATCAACTTGATTTTGTAGAATTTTTATTTCCATAATTTCTTTGTTACGAGGTACGTGTTGCGTGTTGCGAGATAATCTCGTATCTCGAAACCCACAACTCGAAACTTTTTACTGATACGCTCCAATGGTAGGATTGGTAGTTCTGTTCACTTTTACAATATCTAGAGGAACCAAAGCTGCTGTGGAAACTTTTCCTTTGGTTTTTGCGGGAGAAGTTGCTTTCACTCTCAAATTCATTTTTTGGGTGAAATAATTCTCAAATTTTGGGTCTTCGTTTTTGATAGAATTCACAATTTTAGTATTTCCGTCCCAAGTAAAACCTGCGTTTGCAGCATCAAATTTTACCAAACAATTCTCGATGAAATAATTAAATGTTTGTCCAGAAGTTGGCTTGAACTGTATCGCGTTATTTCTTTCGGTGTAAACAATAGAATTTTGAAGATTCAATGTTAAAGCGCCTTGTTCTATAGAAGTTCCATTGTTATATTCGTTAGTTGCATAGATTCCAAAACTCGGCAAAGTGCTGTTTAAGTTCCAATAATTGGCAAAAGTAGCATGTAAAAATGTATAATTTCCGCCTTTAAAAATTCCTAAATTCGCTTGACCACAATTGTTGACCACCAAATTTTCTGCATTTACAGTTGCATTAATTCCTAAAATTCCAAAATCTTGAAAAGTGTGAACAATCGTATTTTTAAGCGTAGCAGAAGCGTGATTGAGTTCTAAACCAGTTGTTCCACCAAAAATTTTAGCATATTTTAAATTGGCAATTGCACCTTGTTCTAACTGAATTCCGCCCCAGTTAAGAGGAAGCGTGTCATATCTCGCATCATTTCTATCTCCGCGGAAAATTACTTCTTTTCCTAAATCTCCATTGGCAATCAATTGAGCATTTTTCCCGATTTTCAAATTGGCATTTTTATGAAAATACACTTTTGTTCCCTCAGAAATAGTCAGTGATTTTCCATCAGCTAATTTCAAGTCGCCATAAATAATTTTAGCTTTTGTATTGTTCCAAGAAGTATTGTCTGTTAAAATTTTCGGACTGTTTTCGGTAGAAATATAAAATTCTACATCTTGAACTACTGACAACAAGGTCACATGTTGATTCGCAACTGGCGATTCTATCTGAATTCTTTCTTCCGCAATCGCTTCTGGAGCATTTGCAGTAGGAGCAATTTCTACAAAAATATAAAGGCTGTCTTTTTTACGAAGGGGAACATTGGTAAATTCAGTTCCAGCTTTTCCATCTACATTAATTCTGTAAAGTGAAGAATTTCCTGATTCCAGATAAATCTTTGGAATGGAAATATCTTTATTTTCGTCGTTGTAAATTTTTACAGCATAAGTTTCGCTTCTCACCTGATTGTAAACAGTGTCTAGAACCAAAGTGTCTACCGAAAATCTGAGTTTTTTGCTTGGTGTATCAAATTCTATTTCGTCTCTGTTACAAGAAATAACAAAAAGAGCCAACCAAAACCCGAAAAAAAGAAAATATTTTGTCTTCATGGAAGTTTAAAAATAAGCGTAAAGTTAATGAAAAAAGCTGAACTGTTTCTAAAAACGCAAAAACTGTAAAATTTCTTTCACAAAAACTTAAAACGCTATTTGTCAATTCAAAAAATATTTTTATTTTTGCAGTCTAAAATTAAGAATAATAAAAGCAGTGCCATTACACGCAATTATTATCAACTAAAATTTAAAAAGACAATAAAGATATGAAATCAGGAATTCACCCAGAAAATTATAGATTAGTTGTGTTCAAAGACATGAGTAATGACGAAGTGTTTCTTTGCAAATCTACAGCTGAAACTAAAGATACTATTGTTTACGAAGGTACAGAATATCCATTAATCAAAATGGAAATCTCTTCTACTTCTCACCCATTCTACACTGGTAAAGTAAAATTAGTAGATACTGCAGGTAGAGTAGACAAATTCATGAACAAATACAAAAAATTCGCTAAGTAATTTAGCCGATTTTTTCATAATAAATCAGTCCTTCAAAAATTTTGAAGGACTTTTTTTGTAAATTTGTTTACAATCAACGCAAAGACGCAAGAAAAAATAAAAATTGAAACGTTTTAAAGGCGCCAAGAAAATTTGTCTAAAGACAAATTCTTTGCGACTTAAAAAACAAACACTATTAAAAAATTGTTTTGCGCCATTGCGTTAAAATTTTTGAATTTAAATTTTAAATCTTGAATTAAAATGCAACTTATATTTTCTGATGCTCAATTTTGGGGAGATTTTCTTCCGCTTACTTATACCAAACCTATCGCAGAACTTAGAACAGGAATTCTTACGTTTTCTGAACGTTGGCAAAAACTGTTAGATTCTTCAGAAGTTTCTTACATCACCGAAGATTATCTTCAAAAAAAATATAAATCTTACGAAAAGAAAGAAAGTTTACTGATTACTCCAAATTTTCTTCCTTCAGAAAGGGTTTTGGCTCAGATTAAAAATTTGCAACTGGGAGAAGCTTTGACTTATGAAAATGAAGTTTTGGCGGCGAGATTAAACATGGAAAATTTTTCGCTTTCGCAGATTGAGAAAATGACAGACATCACCGAAGAACTGATTTTCTTTAAAAAAGCTACGGATTTATTTTCCTTAAATGATAAAGCCATTGATTTTGATTTTGAATTGGTAACCAAAGGAAGAACTTCTGCTCCACTTTCTGAAACCAACGGATTTTTAGGCAATAAAGAAGACTTATTTATAGAAGAAGGTGCCGAAATAGAGTTTGCTACGCTTAATTGTAAAACTGGGAAAATCTACATTGGCAAAAATGCAGAAATTATGGAAGGTTCTGTAGTAAGAGGAAGTTTGGCACTTTGTGAAGGCTCTAAAATTAATATGGGTTCTAAAATTTATGGCGCTACTACAATTGGTCCACATTCTAAAGTTGGCGGAGAAGTGAATAATATTGTCATCACTGGTTTTACCAATAAAGGTCACGAAGGTTTTGTGGGAAATTCTGTAATCGGAGAATGGTGCAATCTTGGAGCAGACACTAATTCTTCTAACCTCAAAAACAATTATGCAGAAGTAAAACTCTGGAATTATCCATCTAAGAAATTTGTAAAAACTGGACTTCAATTTTGCGGATTAATTATGGGCGATCATTCTAAAACCGCTATTAACACTCAATTTAATACTGGAACTGTAGTGGGAGTTGGCGCTAATATTTTCAAAAGTGGATTTCCGCCAAATTTGATTGAACATTTTTCTTGGGGCGGATTTAAAGGAGATGAAAAATTCAGATTAGAAACCGCTTACGAAGTTGCCGAAAAAGCTATGGCAAGAAGAAAAATAACTTTAACAGAAGAAGATAAGGAGATTCTGAAATGGGTTTATGAGAATTATTAGTCTTTTTAAACGCAAAGATTTCTACGTTGCTTTTGTCATTCCGAAGGAATCTTAACAAAAAATTTATGACATTAAAATGTGATTCTTACGGATGACAAAATTAACTAAAAATACTAGCCGCTTTCAAAAAACTGAAAGCGGCTTTTTTTGGCTAAAAATCAAGAAAATAAAAAATTTTCAATTCTGATGTAATATTTTTACGACCTTCGTTGTCTTACCTATAGAAACTAACCTATGAACCAAGAAACATTTAAGAATACAGTATTTGTTTTGAAAGACGAGATGTATCGTTTTGCGAAGCGATTCTTGGTGAGTAGTGACGAAGCCGAAGATTTGGTACAGGATTTAATGCTAAAATTTTGGCAAAAAAAGGATGAATTGGTACATCTCAATTTAAAATCTTATGTACTAAAATGTGTGAAAAACGAGTGTCTTAATAAACTGAAACACGAAACGGTGAAACAAAATTTTGCAGATTTTCAATTGCATAGAAATGAACTCTACAAAATTGAAACCAATAATTTGAAGGAGAAAATTTTAGAATTTATCAATGCGCTCCCCGAAAAACAGAAATTGGTCATTCACCTGAAAGATGTAGAAGAATATGAAGTCTCGGAAATCTCGGAGATTTTAGAAATAGAAGAAAATGCAGTGAGAGTGAATCTGATAAGAGCCAGACAAAAAGTAAAAGAACAGATTAACAACCTGTTAGCGTTTGAAAACAGAAAAATTCAAAACATTTAAAACCCGAAACAATGAACCCAAATATAGATAAAGAATACCAAAACATCTTCCAAGAACTGAAGGAAGAAAAAATGGATTGGAATTTCGAAGATTTCTTGAAAAAAACCGAAGAAAAACCAGAGGAAACTAAAGTAATTCCTTTGAAAAAAGGATTTGGTGGTGGCAGTCAAAAATGGTATTGGATGGCAGCAAGTTTGGTTACGATGTTTGGCATGATGATGTTCTTTAACCCAGACATTACAGAACCAACCTTGAAACCTATTGTTTCTAATAACAGTAATCCTTCACAAAAACCAGCACAAACCAACGTCATAAAAACAACTGAAAATCAAAATATTAACACTAATTTAAACACCATCAAAGTTGCTGAAAACAATGTAAAACCAACTGAAAAAATAAATCACGAGTTCAAAAATGAACATCAAAATATTGCTTCTCAACCAAGTAAAACTGTAGAAAATTCTACTGAAATTCTAGAAAATCCAGCAGAAGAATACAGCGCTGATTATGTAATCGTCAATGGTAAAAAAATCTATAACGAAGAAGAAGCCATCGACATTACTAAGGAAGCATTTCAACTTTTCGCGAGTAACGTTACCAAAACTATAAACCAGGCAGAGCCTATCAAAAATTTATCCATTAACTTTTAAAAAATTAATACAATGAAAAATATTATCACATTCCTATTCCTCCTGTTTTTGCCAGTGTTTGCTTTGGCTCAAACTGAAAAATTAGATGCTATTTTTGAAAAATATCAAGAAGCAGAAGGCGTAACTTCTATTAAGATTGCTAAACCTATGTTTAGATTGCTCAATAACATTAATATTGATGACTCAGATATGGACAAAATTAAACCGCTCATCAGTAAAATGAATGGTTTAAAAATCCTCATCATGGAAAAACCTGAAAAAGCCGAAAATCCTACTGCTGCTCAATTAGCTGCCATCAATGAAGCTAGTAAAGTAAAAAATGAAATTCTAGCTGCTGTAAAAAATCTGAAATATGATGAACTCATGACACTAAACAGTAAAGACAATAAAATCAAGTTTTTAGCAGCAGATACAAGTTCTAATTTACTGAATAACATGCTATTAACCATTTCTTCTGATGATGAAAACATCTTGATGATGTTAGACGGACAAATCTCTATGGACGACGTTTCTAACTTGATTAATGACGTTCAAAAAGAAGACAAAGCACCTAAAACACCAGAAAAACAAAAAAAATAAACGCTGAAATCGCCATTGTAAAATAGAGTTTTAGAAAATGGCGATTTTCTTTCAACCATTGTCAACTAAAATTAACACCTATGAAATCATTTCTAAAACTTATAGCAATTTTTACCATTTTGGTCTCTCTGCAATCTTGCATTGTAAGTGAAAAGTCTCTCTACAACGAAGAAACAAAAGGAAACGCAACCGTTACCAAAATAAATGTTCCGATGTTTATCATAAAACCTTACATCAAAAAAGCATTAAGAGAAGACGGTGAATCAGAAGAGGTAATTCGCCTTATCAAAAAAATCAGAAAAGTAAAAGTTTACACCGTACAAAATGCTTCTGATAAAATGGTTGCTCAGTTTTCTAGACAATCTTTTGGTAGCAATTTACAAGAACTGATGAGCGTAAACAGTAAGGATTCTAAAATTAAAATTATGTCTGCAATTACAGATTCAGACACTATGATTAAGGATTTACTGATTACCGTCAGAGATGACAAAGAGCTGGTCTATGTAAAAGTTTTAGGAAAACTTTCTTTGGATGACATCTCAAGAATCGCAGAATTATCTAAAAAGAATAAAGATACCGTAGCAAATAATTAAAATAAAAACTGCCCTTTTTGAGGCAGTTTTTTTAGTATAATAAATGATAAACTTTCAATTTTTTATCATTTTCAAAAAAATTGACAATGTAAATGTCATTAAATTTTTCGTCTGGAATATCTTTGAACAAAGTTTGCTGAATTAATTCATTGAGCAAAACTGGGTTGGTGTTAGAATGTCCAGAAATAATATTGACTCCAGTATTTTTAGTCAAATCCTTTTTCACAAATTCAGGAATTTCTTTTGGATTGTAAATCTTCAAATCTAATTTTTTCTCTAAAATCAAAGGTTCTAATGTTTCTCGAGTTCTGAAAAAATCGGTACTAAAAGCATTCTGAATTTTTACTTTTTTGAATAGTTGAGCTAAATGTTTTGCCCTTTCTTTTCCTGCTTCAGAAAGATGAGGATTTTTGCCATTATTTTCTTTCTCTCCATGTCTTACAATAATATAAACCAAAGCTTTTTTATCAATGCTTTGCTTTATTTTTCTAGAAGTAGCCTTACCTACAAAAACAGTATCTACTTTTTGCTGTGCAAAGGTCAAATTAAAGCTGAAAAGGGAAAGTAAAAGGAGAAATGAAGCTCTTTTAATTATTTTCATGATGTAAAATTATTTTACAAATCTAAAATAAAATTTTAAATCAGCTTACACGACATATTTTGTCGCATAACTGTTTTATCTTTGTCGGAGAAAAGAAGAAAATAACGAAATTTTCTTTCTAGGTATAAACAAATTAATTGTATTTTTGATAAAATTTAAGAAAAATGAGCAGTATAGACGATAAGAAAAAAGCACTCGCATTAGTCCTCGAAAAAATGGATAAAACCTATGGAAAAGGTACCGTTATGAAAATGGGAGACAGTGCAGTAGAAGAAGTAGAAGTAATTCCGAGTGGTTCGCTTGGTTTAGATATTGCTTTGGGAGTTGGCGGTTATCCAAAAGGTAGAGTCATCGAAATTTATGGCCCTGAATCTTCTGGTAAAACCACACTTACCATGCACGCAATTGCAGAATCTCAAAAAGCGGGAGGAATTGCAGCTTTCATAGATGCAGAACACGCTTTTGATGCAGTTTACGCTAAAAAATTGGGAATTGATGTAGAAAATTTAATCATTTCTCAACCTGACAATGGTGAACAAGCATTAGAAATTGCAGATAATTTAATTCGTTCTGGAGCGATTGATATTGTGGTAATTGACTCTGTTGCAGCATTGACTCCAAAAGCAGAAATTGAAGGAGAAATGGGCGATTCTAAAATGGGATTGCATGCAAGATTAATGTCTCAAGCTTTGAGAAAATTAACAGCAACGATTTCCAGAACAAAATGTACGGTGATTTTCATCAACCAATTAAGAGAAAAAATTGGCGTAGTATTCGGAAACCCTGAAACTACAACTGGTGGAAATGCACTAAAATTCTATGCTTCGGTAAGAATTGATATCAGAAGAAGTGGTTCACCAATAAAAGTAGGCGAAGATGCAGTAGGAAACCGCGTGAAAGTAAAAATTGTGAAAAACAAAGTTGCTCCACCATTTAAAAATACAGAATTTGATATTATGTATGGAGAAGGAATTTCTAAAGTTGGCGAAATTCTAGATTTGGGTGTAGAATTTGACATTGTTAAAAAATCTGGTTCTTGGTTTAGCTATGGTGACACGAAACTGGGACAAGGTAGAGATGCCGTGAAAGAATTACTAAAAGATAATCCTGAACTTTTAGAAGAATTAGCTGAGAAAATAAAAGTGGCTATTAAAGAAAAATAATATTTTTTTTAGATACAAAACCGGCGCGAGCAAAGCTCGCGCCGGTTTTTTTTAAGAATACTGCGGCAGCTTCGCTGCCGCAGTATTCTTATCAATATTAAATTAAAATTAACAAAAGTAGAGTTTCCACTTTTACAAATTAATTTCTTCTAAAGGATTCCAAAAAATATTTTTAAAATTCTGAATTTTATTTCCTTTCACTTCTACTCCTTCTTTGGCTAACTTTTCTGTAAATTTTGGAATACAAGTTTCCGCAAAAATAATTCCACAAGCGCTACAAACTCTATGCGCTGGAAAATCTTCATCATAATTCCTCAAAGCATTTCCTACATGGCGAGAATGATTAGGAAAACCAACTGCTTTAGCAATTGCTCCATAAGTTGTAACTCTACCGATCGGAATCATTTTGATGATTTCAAAGACTTGTTGTTTGAAGGTTTCGTTCATTTTTTTGATTTTAGATGTAAGATTTCAGAAATCACATTAATTCAAAGATAAAATATTTTATGAATTTTTAATTTGAGCATTTCTGCAAACTCAATATAAATCAGTGAGTAATGATTGTTTTCAAAATTTTTAAATCTTCAAACAAAAACCGAAAAGTGAATTGTAGCCCCGATTGAAGCGACATCCTTTTTCTTTTTTCAAAAAGAAAAAAATAAAGCGAAAAGCGGGACTGAATTTTCAAAAAAATTACAAATCTTTTTGCTCCAAAATAAAAAAACGCCCAAAATAATTTGAGCGTTTATATAACTTTCAGCTTCTGACTTTCGTCTTCAGCTTTATGAATTTTCTAAAATATATTTGAAAATTAATGGTGCACAAATTGTAGCATCACTTTCAACGATGAATTTCGGTGTGGTGATATCTAATTTTCCCCAAGTAATTTTTTCGTTCGGAACAGCTCCAGAATATGAACCATAAGAAGTGGTAGAATCTGAAATCTGACAGAAATAGCTCCAGAACGGAATGTCGTGCATTTCCATATCCTGATATAACATTGGTACAACGCAAATCGGGAAATCACCTGCAATTCCTCCTCCAATTTGGAAGAAACCAACTCCTTTTCCACCGCTGTTTTTTGGATACCAATCTGCTAAGAACATCATATATTCAATTCCAGATTTCATAGTAGAAGCCTTCAAATCTCCTTTAATACAATAACTTGCGAAAATATTTCCCATCGTAGAATCTTCCCAACCAGGTACTACAATTGGTAAATTTTTCTCAGCAGCAGCAATCATCCAAGAATTTTCTCTTGGGATTTCATAGTATTGCTCTAGAACTCCAGAAAGAATCATTTTGTACATATATTCGTGTGGAAAATATCTTTCTCCTTTAGAATCTGCATCTTTCCATATTTCATAAATATGCTTTTGCAATCTACGGAAAGCTTCTTCTTCTGGGATACAAGTATCGGTAACTCTATTTAAACCTCTTTCTAGCAAATCCCACTCTTCTTGAGGCGTAAGATCTCTGTAATGAGGCACTCTTTCGTAGTGAGAATGCGCTACCAAATTCATTAAATCTTCTTCTAAATTCGCTCCTGTACAAGAAATAATATCCACTTTGTCTTCACGAATCATATCTGCCAAAATCTTTCCCATTTCTGCGGTTGACATTGCTCCAGCCAAAGTAATCATCATTTTCCCGCCATCTTTAAGGTGTGCTACATAACCTTTTGCAGCATCTACCAAAGCAGCAGAATTAAAATGCAAATAATATTTTTCTATAAATTCGGTAATCGGTTTATTGCTCATTTTTATAAGAATTTTTGCAAAGATAAGAAATAAGAGCCAAGTAAAAAGTAAAAAGTAAAAAGTAAAAATTTTATAAAAGCAAGCCGTTTTATACTTCTTTTCACTTACAGTCCCGCTTTCACGACTCGCTTTTTTAGAAATTTTTGCCAAACCATTCCTCTAAAAAATTTCTAAAAAGAGCTCAAACAAACCGTTCAATCGGGGCTAGAAATCACTATTCGTTTTTCTTTCCACTTTTCTACAATATCCTTATATCAATCCTTCAAGGATTTAGAATCCTTGAAGGATTATTTACTTTGAAAAAAATCGACGCTCGCTTCGCTCGCGCCATTTCAAATTTTAATCCAAAGAATTGATTAAAATATAATATCGAAAAGCCAAAACTCCTTTTTGGAATTTTGTAAGTTTCGTTGGGTCAAGATTGCTGTATTTTGGGAGAAATTTTTTATTGAATCGGTTAACAATTCTAAAAACTGACTTTTTCATATTTTTTTATTTGTATCGCTCCAATGGAGCTTCCAGCTAAACGTTATTTATAATTTCTACAAACCTTTGATTCCTATGGAACCAAATCTTATCATTTCTTAAAACCTAAATTTTCTATTTTCTTTCTTCTCAGAGAGTTTCTTTTTGCTTTCTAGGCGCTTTTCTACTTTTACTCGACTTGGTTTGGTTGCAATTCTTTTCTTAGGAACGATGAGCGATTTATTCACCAATTCCTGAATCTTTTCAATCGCAATTTTTTTATTTTGCAGTTGTGTTCTGCTTTCCGAAACTGTAGTTTGAAGAATTCCTTCTGCATTAATTTTGTTTTTAAGCTTCAACAAAATTCTTTCTTTTTCACTTTCTGTAAAAACTGCAGAATCTTCTAACTTCCATAGTACTGTTACGGAAGTTTCTACTTTGTTTACATTTTGTCCGCCACTTCCGCTACTTCGGGAAGTTTTGTAAGAAAGTTCGTGCTGGAAAGATTTCATTACTAAATCAATTTTAAAATTTCTTTCCTTAAAATCTTTCCATTTTCAGCTCTCGGAAATTTCTCTAAAAATAAGATTTCTTTCGGAATATGAAACTTATTCTCAAATTTGAGATTTGAGATTTGAGATTTGAGTCTTCGACTACGCTCAGACTGACAACTTTCACTAAACAATTCATCTTCAATTACTAACACCAATTTTTCGCCTAAAGTTTCATCTGGTTTTCCAAGGAAAACTAAATCTCTATCAATATGTTTTTTAACTAAATTCTCTAATTCTTCAGCAAAGATTTTCACGCCACCTGAATTAATCACATTATCAAATCTCCCTAAGAATTTGAATTGCTTTTCATTCAGCAATTCTACAATATCATTGGTTTGCAAAACTTCTGGATTAAGTTTTGGTGCGAAAATTTTCAAACAGTTTCTTTCATCTACAGAAATTTCAACATCATTAAAAATCGTAAAATATTCTTCCTGAATTGGTGAAATCTGCTTCAAAGCAATGTGAGAAAGCGTTTCGCTCATTCCGTAAGTCTCGTAAATTCTAGTGGGAGAATTGGAGAATTGGAGAGTAGTAGAGATTTCATTTTTCAACTTTTCTGAAACGGCTGCTCCTCCAATGATGAAATTTTTGATGAAATGAATTTTATTTAACGAATTTTGAACTTGCAACGGTGTCATCGCACAGAAGTCTATATTTTGTGAAATTTCAGGAGCGGAACTTGGTTCAGAAATAATAATTTTCAATTTTCTTTCGATAGCTCTCACCAACATCATTTTACCCGAAATATACTGAACTGGCAAACAAAGCAAAGCTGTATCTCCTTCTTTCAATCCTAAAAAATCGCATGTCATTTTCGCAGAGCTGAGCATTCTTTTTTTTTCGATTTCAAAGACTTTCGGAATTCCTGTAGAACCCGAAGTTTGAACCGAAACGGTTTTAGAATCTAAAAACCATTCTTGCAAAAACTGAAGAACTTTTTTTTCAAATTCTGTTCTTGGAAGAATGTTTTTTATATCAAAATTTTTGAAGTCGATTTGCATTTTCTCTCGCTGATTTTGCTGATGGAGCAGATTTATTATGTTTTAAAAACTTATGTGGTAAAGTTAACGATTTTTTGCGTGAGGGCGAAGGCAATTGTTGGAGCTCTTTTACGGCGGCGGCGAAGCCGCCGCCGTAAAAAGCGACTTGCCGAAGACCGACCTTTTGTTTTTTGATGACCCGTCCTAAAATAAGTTTACACCCAATAGACTTATTATGGAAAATCGAGAGAAGACAGTAGAAAAGCGTACACAACAAGATTACACAATGGCTTTTAAATTAGGTATTGTAAGCCGTGTAGAAAAGGGCGAATTCACTTACAAACAGGCACAACAACATTACGGTATCCAAGGTAGAAGCACCGTTTTGGTTTGGCTCAGAAAATATGGTAATTTAGATTGGAGCAAACCCACCATTCATACCATGTTACAATCCAAAGAAACACCCGCCGAAAAGATTAAAAGATTAGAGAAAGAATTAGCTGATGAGAAACTGAAAACCAAAGTTCTCAATATGATGATTGATATCTCCGACAAGCAATACGGCACACAGATCCGAAAAAAGTTTACGCCCAAACAGTCAGACAACTCCAAGAAAAAGGATTGAGTTTATCCAAAATCTGCAGATTGTTTGGGATAAGCAGACAAGCCATTTACCAGCAGCGCCAAAGATTATGTGTTCGGGAAAAAGAATTGGAGAAAGTTAAACAATTCGTTGAGGAGATTCGTTTAGAACAGCCCAGAATAGGAACAAGAAAACTTTATTATTTGCTTAAAAATAAGTTCAAGCTTGAAAAGATAAAAATAGGCAGAGATGCGCTGTTCAATTATTTACGAAGAGAAAACCTGCTTATTTATCCTAAGAAAAGATATACAAGAACAACTTTCTCCAAACACTGGCTCAGAAAACACCCCAACCTTTTGAAAACGACTTGCCTAAAAAGAAAAGAACAGGTATTTGTAAGCGATATCACTTATATAAAAACCAAAACGAATGTCTGTTATTTATCTTTGGTTACGGATGCTTACAGCAGAAAAATAATGGGTTACGAATTAAGTGAAAATATGAATGCTGAAAATGTAGTCAAAGCTCTGAAAATGGCCGTTAAAAACAGAACAACACATCTTCCGCTTATTCATCACTCAGACAGGGGATTGCAATATTGCTCAGAAGTGTATCAGAAAGTACTTGTTGAAAACAAAATAAAACCCTCAATGACAGATGGCTATGATTGTTATCAAAATGCTTTGGCAGAAAGAATAAACGGAATATTGAAGCAGGAATTTTTAATTTATAAATGCAAAAACATTCAGGATTTAAAACAAATGGTTAAAGAAAGTATTTATATTTACAACAACAAAAGACCACATCTTAGTCTGAAGATGAAAACCCCGGAAACAATCCACAAAAAATCCGGAAAATCAATATCTTCCGGATTGGTATTTTAATGTAAAACTTGTAAACCTATTTTAGGATTAGTCATGAAGTGAAAAACCCTTTCTGCATTTTAAAATGCAGAAAGGGTTTTGTGATGGCGAAAACAAAAGGGCACGCCATTATTTTTACAGAAATTACATTCTGTTTACCACATTAATTCCCAATAAATGTAAGGATTTTTTGATGGTTTTTGCTGTTAAATCTGAAATTTGGAGTTTGAATTGCTTAGCGTTTTCGTCATCCAAAGTCATTACAGGATTGTTTTGATAGAAAGAGTTATACGTTTTCACCAAATCATACACATAATTGGCAACTTGAGCTGGACTTAATGTTTCAGCTGCTTTTTCCACAACATCTTTAAAATTAGACAATTGCATAATTAATTCTTTTTCAGAAGCATTTGGTTGATAATTTCCAAAATCTGCTTCTGCAAAATTTGCTCTATTCAATAAAGACTGAATTCTAGCATACGTGTATTGAATAAAAGGCCCCGTATTTCCATTGAAATCGATACTTTCTGCAGGATTGAAAAGCATTTTCTTTTTTGGGTCTACTTTCAGCATAAAGTATTTCAAAGCGCCTAAACCTACAATTTCGTAAGATTTTTCTTTTTCTTCGTCTGAGAGACCTTCTAATTTTCCTAATTCTTCAGATTTTTCTTTAGCGGTAAGATACATTTCTTGCATTAAGTCATCTGCATCTACTACTGTTCCTTCTCTGGATTTCATTTTACCTTCAGGCAATTCTACCATTCCGTAAGAAAGGTGATACAATTGATTTGCCCAATCGTAACCTAACTTTTTCAGAATTAAAAACAATACTTGGAAGTGATAATCTTGTTCGTTACCAACAGTATAAATGAGTTTCTGAATATCGTTTTGTTTGAAACGTTCAACGGCAGTTCCTAAATCTTGCGTCATGTAAACCGAAGTTCCATCGCCACGAAGAACGAGTTTTTGGTCGAGACCATCTTCCGTTAAATCAATCCAAACCGAATTATCTTCTTTTTTGAAGAAAACACCTTTAGCTAAACCTTCTTCGATGATGTCTTTTCCTAAAATATAAGTATTGCTTTCGTATTGAACTTGATCGAAATCTACGCCCAATCTTTTGTATGTTTCGTTGAAACCTGCATAAACCCAAGAATTCATCTTTTCCCACAAGTCTCTGACTTGCTTATTTTCTTGCTCCCAATCTAGAAGCATCTTTTGAGCTTCAAGAATTATTGGCGCTTGTTTTTTTGCAGTTTCTTCGTCTAAACCTTGCTCTTTGAGTTCAGAAATTTGGGATTTATAATTTTTATCAAATTCTACATAATAATTCCCAACCAATTTATCTCCTTTTAAACCAGTCGTTTCTGGAGTCTCCCCTTTTCCAAATTTTTCCCAAGCGAGCATTGATTTACAAATATGGATTCCTCTATCATTGATGATTTGAGTTTTTACCACATTGTAACCTGCTTCTTTAAGAATTTGAGCCACCGAAAAACCTAAAAGATTGTTTCTGATGTGACCAAGGTGCAAAGGTTTATTAGTATTCGGTGAAGAATACTCTACCATTACGGTTTCGTTCTTTGGAACTACTTGATCGAACTTTTCTTTGGTAGATTTGAAATTTTCTAAAAAGAAACTTTTCTGAATGGTAAGATTTAGGAAACCTTTCACCACATTGTAGCTTTCCACAAAATTGGACTGCGTAGAAAGAGCGTCACCCAGTTCCATAGCGATATGGTCCGGACTTTTCTTTAAAACCTTCACAAGAGGGAAGGTCACGATTGTAAAATCGCCTTCAAACTCGGATTTGTTTTGCTGTACCTCAAGTTTGATGGAATTCGGAGGATTCACATCATCGATCTGAAAAACCGATTGAATAACCTCCGCGATTTTATCTTCAATTATATCTTTAATATTCATGTTATAATTTTGAATGACAAATATACGGAAATAAAAAAACACTCCGAAGAGTGGTTTAGGAAATATGGATAACAGTGGTTATTAATCATTCAATCGGATTTCACCTAAATATAATAGGGGCAATTGTTTTGGACCTTCGATAGAAGCATCAATGATATTGTTTTTATTAACTTCCATTTTAATTAGGTTAATTTCCTTTTGATCATTGAGGAAAAAATTTATTAGGATATTTCCATTGTCTAAATCTTTTCGTGCTACAGTAAAATCATAGGAAGTAAATTCTAACCGCGATTTTTTTAATGTACTTGTGTTTTCATCCAAAGGAAGATTGACCACCAGTTTTTTATGATTGACGATAACGCCGATTTCTTCTGAAGCACTTACCGGTAGGTTGGAAGAGAGTATCCGGCCTGTCCCTGCGGGAGCACTAAATGTTTTTCTGCTATCGTACTTGGTAACAATAAACTTAAAGTCATTGCTATATACCTTCGCTTTCAAATCTTCATATGAAAATTTATTGGTAGCACATGATATGGTTGTGAAAAATAATAACAACAGGAATGCTAAATTAATAACTCGGTTTCTCATATATATAATTTTATGTGAATTTATAAAAAAAAACCACTCCGAAGAGTGGTTAAAAAATATTTTTTAGTTTTTATCCCAAAATACTTTTGAACTATAGATATCGCCTCCAGGGATTTTAGTGGAAGCTGCTTCAACATTCGCAGCATTATTATTCTTTTCATTAAGTGGGTAAGGCATTCTTCTTACCAATCCATATACTGCGGTTGGAGCTGGAGCTAGAACTGGGTAGTCTAGTCTTCTCCAGAAATACCACGCTTCAAAGCCTTTGTTGTACATTGCAACCCATGCAGCTTCTCCGATTGATTTTTTCCAGTTAGCAGCATCATAAGGATGAGCAAGTAGGAAAGCAGCAGCAGCAGCATCAACATCCCATTCTTCCATAGAAGCAGTTACCGCATCTGCATAATAATCAGCAGCAGTTCCACCTACAGAGTATCCTCTTGCAGCAGCTTCAGCCAACATGAATTTTACGTTCACATGATCAAAAATTTGACCTGGAGCATCACGTTTTTTAATACGATCTGCAACTTTAGAGAAGTTTGCGTAAGTATTTAATAAACCATAATTACCACCTTTATAGGTTCCATCTGGTGCAGGAGTAAAATATTCCGGAACTCTTGGGTCGTTGTTTGCTTTCATGAAGTTCACTAGAACATTTGATGGTAAAAAGTCATTTCTTCCATTAGCTACCAAGTTCAAGTACACTGGGTTAGAGAAAAGCGCATTATCAAACTGGAATTGGAAATTATCCCCTTCATCAGTGATTACACCATCTGCATAAGCACTTTCTACAAGAGATTTAGCTTGAGCTGCATTAGTGTCAGCTAAGTTTAATCCCATTCTTAATTTAATGGTGTTCAGAACCATTTTCCATTTATCCATATCACCTGCGTAATAAGGGTCGGAATAACTTGGTAAGCTCGGATCAATCGTTGACTGTACAGCCGCGATTCTTGCAACTAAATCGGTATAGATTGTAGCAGCATCATCATATTTTGGTTGCAAGTTAAGGTCGGTTGAATTTGATTTCAATGCTTCAGAATATGGCACATCTCCAAATGAGTCAACCAATGTTGCCCAAGCATAGATAGATAGGATTTCTAAAATTGCTTTTTTGTTAGCTTTAATTTTAGCTTGATCTGCAAGACTATAAGTAGAATTTTCTTTTTCCGATTGCAAAAACTCTTTTGCTTTTGCTAATGGTCCTAACACTTCTCTGTATGTATTATTCCAATAATACTGATTTTGATTTCTTTGCTCAAAGAAATAATTTGTTTCAGAGGTGTAAGTTGTTTCTGTCCATTGCTGAGTGAAAAATCTGGTGATATTTTCATTAACGCTGGGAGACACATGTGCATTTGCTAAATAGTACGAAACCGTTGATACAAGGTTTTCGGTAGGTACAACGCTAGGGTTTTTAGGATCAACATTTAAAGCAGAAATGTCTCTCTCACACGAAGTGAAACTCGCTGCCACAAGTGAAAGAGCCCCCAGTAATTTTATTATTTTTTTCATTTGAATTCTTTTTAAAATTTAATATTAACATTGAAACCTATCTCTCTGGTAGTTGGTAATACCCCGATAGAGTTTCCTCTTGATCTTAAACCGCCACCAACTCCAGCTTCTGGGTCAGCATATGGTAAGTTTTTGTGGATAATCCATAAATTTCTTCCTACTAATGATAAGGTTACATCTTCTAGGAAAGTACTTGCGATCACTGTTTTAGGTAAAGTATATGACACGCTAGCTTCTCTTAGTTTCACATAAGACGCATCATAAATATAACGACTGTTTGGTGCATTAGTATATCCTTCTGGCTGATAGCTATAGTAATTATTTGCATTTAACTGCGGGTTGCCATTAGCTCTGTATCCACCTACTATTAAAGTGTTCGGATTTCCATCTGCAGTTACACCTGGCAAAATAACTCCGTTTGGACTTCTCCATTCTGGGCTTACTGTATCAGCATATAAACCACCGGCATAGCCATACCATAAATCAGTGGAGAAAGTATCACCTCCTTGTTGTACATCAACCAAGAAACTTAAACTTAAACCTTTATAGCTGAATGTGTTTCTTACACCTCCGGTCCAATCTGGCGTAATGTTACCAATTACTTTTGGACTTGATTTTGCCCAGAATCCGCCTCCTACGCCATTTGCGTTTGGTGAAGTTACTACTCGCTGTCCATTTTCATGATACACATAATCTGTACCTACTAGTGTTCCAAATGCTTGGCCCACTGTCGCATTTAAGGATACCCCTCCTTGGTAATTTCCAAGGTTATAGTTATCTACACCATTTAGATCAACCACTGTATTCTTATTTTTTGCCCAGTTGGCAGTAATATCCCAAGTAAAGTTAGCGCTTTTGATAGGAGTTAAGTTTAATGCAACTTCAACCCCTTCGTTATCAATTTGTCCTGCGTTGAATACCATTGCGTTGTATCCTGTAGCATTTGAAATTGGTAAACTAATAATTTGATCAAATGTTTTAGACTTGTAATACGCTACATCGATACCTACTCTTCGCTTAAAGAATTGTAATTCTGTACCAAATTCGTATTCTTTTGAACGCTCCGGTTTTAGCTCAGGGTTTCTTAAAGTATTTGAAGTGTCGAATAATACAACACCATTGTAGATACCAGGGGTGGTGTAAGTATTAAATAATTGGTATGCAGATGTTGCACCTCCTACTACAGCGTAGTTACCTCTCAATTTCCAGAAGCTTAACCAATCTTGTTTGATTAAGTTGGATAGAATTACGGAACCTGAAACAGACCCATAACCAAATACTTTATTACTTTCTGGTAAGGTTGAGGATTTGTCAACACGGTAAGTACCATCAACATAGTATGTATCCTTGTATCCTAACGATGCAGTAGCATAAGCACCCGCTGTTACGATTTTCCCTAGAGTTTCACTCATTGGAAGGATTGATTCGTTAGAGTTAGCGATGGAATATAATCCTGGGATTACCAATCCGCCTTCTGTAGAAATATATGTGCTTGAATTAGTGTTTCTTCTTACGTTTGCTCCTACAAGACCGGAAATATCTAATCCATCTGCAAGGTCAAAACCATAGTTTAAGTAAGTGTCAAAATTCAACTCAGTATTTCTGATATTTTGTCTTGAATATCCTGAAGATGCAGGGTTTCCTGATGCGCCCCAGTCCCTAGCAACTGATCCTGATGCCAATCTGTTTTCAATTAACATATCCATTAAGTCATAAGACAATTTGGTAGTTAATCCTATTTTTTTAGAGAAATTATAAGTTAATGAAGCGTAAGAAAAATTTCTTGTTCTGTCATCACTTTGATAACTTTGGTATCTCTGGAAGTACGGGTTATCCCAGTAGTAAGGAGTCAAATCATCATAAGAATGCCAGTTCCATGTTACGTTCTGTCCTGTTCTGAAATAAGCATCTCTTTGTTTATAAAGATCGGTATCAACGTTCCACCATTGTCTGAAAGCTGACATTTGGTTATCTGAATATCCTGTCTCGTTTCTACCTTTGGTATCTTGCAATGTTAAACTGCTATAAACAGACGCGGTTAACTTATCTGTGAAATCATAATTGAATTTTGCAGAAACCGTATTTTTTCTTAATTCAGAATTAGGAAGAATACCATTCATTAATTGATTTGAGTAGTTAAGCAAAATGTTAGACTTTTCTCCTGCTTTCTGTAATGAAATAGTATTAGTATAAGTTGTAGCAGTTTCGAAAAAGTCAACCGGAGTGTGTTCTCCAGCTCTATATGGACTCAACTTATTGTAGTTAGGTGAAGTTGGGTCGAATGAATCCCAAGTATAAACCAAGCTGCCATCGTACTTCGGTCCAAAGGATGCGTCATCACTAAAGTTAGCATAGCCATCTTCGTTAAAGTAGTCACCATACCCTCCACCATATTGGTTTTGGTATTTAGGGAAAGTACTTTTGTCGATAGTACCAACGCTTACGCCACTATTTAACGTAATTCCCCAACTTGTATCGTTTTTACCTCTTCCGGATTTTGTAGTGATCACAATTACACCATTGAGACCTCTTTCCCCATAAAGAGCAGATGCTGCTGCACCTTTTAACACGTTGATGGATTCGATATCTTCTTGGTTGATATCAGATAAGTAGTTTCCGTAATCATATTGTCCTGAAAGAGATGAGTTACTTACTGGAGACCCATCGATAACAATTAAAGGTCCACCACCACTAAGTGATTTGTAACCTCTGATTACCAAATTTGAACTACCACCAAAGTTGTTGTTCGTATTTACTTGAAGACCTGCTACCTTACCAGAAAGTTGCGCTGCAATGTTTCCGGTGTTTGTGGTCCCGTCTGTAAGAGCATCGCTCTTAATTTCTTGAGATGAGTATCCCAAAGCTTTTTTCTCTCTTTTAATACCCAAGGCTGTTACTACAACACCTTCGATATCTTTAGTTTTAGTGGTGTCAACTTTACTTTTTTGTGCATAAGACACAGTAAAAGAAGCAGAAAGAACAACAGCTAAAACGCTTTTTGTTAGTTTCTTCATATCAAATTAAATTTTTCAATGATACAAAAATGCAAAACATTCTTAACATATACAAACTTTTTGTTAAAAAAACCTTAAAGAATCATTAACTTTGTAATGTTTTCAATAACGTTATTGATTTTTTGTTAAAATTTATGGAATTGATAAAAAAATGGTCTGAAAATTACGTCGAGGCTGGGTGTGATGAAGTAGGAAGAGGTTGCTTATGTGGTCCTGTAGTGGCTGCAGCAGTGATTTTAGAAGATAATTTTGAGCAAAATTTAGTTAATGACTCTAAAAAACTAAATTTTAAAACACGTTTAGAGCTAGATGATTACATTAAAAATAATGTAAAAGATTATGCTATTGCAGAACTTTCGCCTGCGTTTATAGACCAGCAGAATATTCTTAACGCAAGCATACATGCTATGCATAATGCTCTTGATAAACTTACAATAAGACCAGAATTAATTTTAGTGGATGGGAATAAGTTTCATCCTTATAATTTTATACCTCATCAGTGTATTATAAAAGGAGATTCTAAAATATTATCTATTGCTGCGGCTTCTATTCTTGCTAAAAATTACAGAGACCAACTCATGATTCGGTTACATGAAGAGTTTCCCGAATACGGTTGGAATAAAAACATGGGATACGCTACTAAAGTTCACATAGAAGCTTTGAAGAAATATGGCCCCACAAAATATCATCGACAATCATTTAGATTAAACTATGACTAAACCTAATAAAAAAGTCGGTTAAATTTTTTAACCGACTTTTTCTATTTTTAAATTGAATTATTTCTTATTCATTTTTTTGCGTTGCTCTTCTTGCATTTTTTGTTGCTCTTGAGCTTTTTCCATCATTTCACGCATACGTTTCTGGAATTTTCCTTCTGGTTTTGGTGCTTTAGATTTATTTTGTTGAATCTGAGCATGAATTTTCTTTTCATCTAAAATCCAATATTTTATCGCAAGGATAATTAATATATTTAAAGCATTCGAAACAAAATAATACCAAGAAAGTCCCGAAGAAGATGTGTTCAAGAAGAAGAAGAATGTAATTGGGAAAATATACATTATAATTCTCATATCTGGCATTCCTTCTTGCTGTGGTTGTTGCATTTGTCCAGAAGTCATGATTGTATAAATCAAAACTACAATGGTACATGCTACCGCAAAAATACTGATATGCTCCCCGATTAATGGAATATTAAATGGCAATTTAATTAAATCATCATAAGCAGTAAGGTCATTAGCAAACCAGAACCCTTTTCCTCTTAAGTCAATCATATTCGGGAAGAAACGGAAAAGCGCATAGAAAATAGGAATCTGAACCAGCGCTGGTAAACAGCCCGCCATTTGATTGATTCCGGCTTTTCTGTAAATTTCCATAGTTGCCTGTTGACGCTTCATAGCGTTTTCTTGACCTTTAAATTTCTCTGTAACTTCTTCTATTTCTGGTTTTACCACTTTCATCATCGCACTCAATTTGTGCTGCTTAAACATCACTGGAGACAAGATAAGTTTAGTGGCAATAGTCATTAAGAAAATTACCCAACCTGCTGCAATTCCCCAATCTGACAACCAATTATATACCGGCACAAAGAAGATTCTGTTCAAAGTTCCTATGAAACTCCAACCTAAAGGTAATATTGTGTCAAATTCTTTTCCTTCAAAAGTTTTAAGCAATGGCAAATCAAGTGGTAAGAAATACCATTTGAAATTTTGATTCAATTCATTTCCTGCCAATTTTACTTGACCATCAAAATTGAATTTTTTCAAAAATTCTCCTTTTTCTATTGTTTCTTGAGTTCCTTTAGTTTGCGTAAAACCATTAGTAGACTCTATAATAGAAGTAAAAAACTGTTGTTTAACAGCTAACCAATTTAAGGTTTCTTCTGGCTCTTCAAATCCATTGGTATCATAATCGGTAGAACCATAATTATCAAAAGCATAATTAAATTCTGAATGGGTTTGTTCTTGCGAACGTCCTTTTTCCATTCCTCTTACGGTATAATTCCAGTGAAAATCTGCTTTTTCATCTGTAACAATAGAAGATAAACCTTGAGTTTTAACATTAAAATCTAAAGTATAATTATCTAAAAGTTGATACACGTACTGAATTGTAGCGCCAGAAACTTGAGCAGTCATGGTAACAGTATTATCCTTTACGCTAGGCACAAAAACTAGATCTTTTGTATTAAAAGTTTTTCCTGTTTTGTCTTTAAACTGAAATCCGTAACTAGAATTATTTTTCTCTATTAAATAAAGTGGCAAATCATGCTTATCGGTTTTAGCATTATAAGCTTTGTATTGATTAATTTCCACAGACGAAAGTTGACCTCCTAAACTTGCAAATTCTAAAGTAAGTTCTTTATTTTTTACCGTAACATTTTTTATTGCTGCTGCATTTACTGTAGCATTAATATTGTTAGCAATAGTTTTAGAAGCTACTTTTTGCTCCGTTTTTGCTTTAGCATCTGCTACTTGTTTTTCGTCTGATTGTTTGTTTTGAAAATAAAACATGAAAGCCATCAAAATGGCAGAAAAAATCACAAAACTAATCAGTTGATTTTTATCTAATCCGTTATTCTTTTGCATTACTTTAATTTAAGATTTGAAATTTAAGATTTGAGATTTAATTTTCTCAAATAGCATTCCTTTTTAATTTGGGTGACAAAAATATGAAATTTTTGTCAGATTGTCATTTCTAAAAAATTAAACTCTCAAAAATGAGAGTTTAAGATTTATTTTTCTGTAGCTGCTTTTACCAAAGCTACAAACAGCGGATGTGGTGTAGCTACAGTACTTTTATATTCTGGATGATACTGAACACCTATATAAAAAGGATGATTTTTCAGCTCCAAAGTTTCTACTAATTTAGTATCTGGATTAATTCCCGAAGCGTACAATCCATTTTTCTCGAAATCTTCTAAATAATCTGAGTTAAACTCGTAGCGATGACGGTGTCTTTCGGTAATATTTTTGTTTCCGTAGATTTCTATAAGTTTAGTATGAGGTTTTAATTGACACTTCCAAGCGCCCAACCTCATCGTACCACCTTTATCTACTACATTTTTTTGTTCTTCCATTAAAGAAATAACAGGGTTTTTAGTCGTTAAATCAAATTCTGCAGAATTAGCATCTTTTAATCCCAAAACATTTCTCGCAAATTCGATGGTCATAATCTGCATTCCGAGACAAATTCCCAAAAGCGGAATTTTATTTTCTCTAGCAAATTTTGCCGCAAGAATTTTTCCTTCAATTCCTCTATCGCCAAAACCTGGAGCGATAAGCATCCCATCAATTCCTTTGAAATTTTCTGCTAAATTTTCTTCGGTTAAATCGCCACTGTAAACCCATCTCAGTTTTACTTCAGTATCTTGTGAAGCTCCTGCATGAATAAATGCTTCGGCAATAGATTTGTAAGAATCTTGAAGCGAAACATATTTTCCAACTAAAGCGATTTCAACTTTTTTCTTAGGATTTTTATATTTTTTAAGGAAGTTTTTCCAATCTTTTAAATCAGATTCTTGATTCACTGGCAAAGCCAATTCTTTAAGAACTACTTCATCAAATTTTTGTTTTTGTAATTCTAACGGAACTTGATAAATCGTTTCTACATCTATACTTTCGATTACATTTTCTGCAGGAACGTTACAGAATTGTGCCAGTTTAGCTTTAATTTCTTTGGTAATTTTATGCTCTGTTCTGCACACCAAAACATCTGCTTGAATTCCGCTTTCCATTAATTGTCTTACAGAATGCTGAGAAGGTTTGGTTTTCAATTCGCCACTTGCAGCAAGGTAAGGAAGCAAGGTAAGATGAATGACCATAGAATTATTTTCGCCGAGTTCCCATCTTAATTGACGAACACTTTCTATATAAGGTAATGATTCTATATCTCCTACTGTTCCGCCAATTTCTGTAATGATGATATCATAATTTTCTTTAGCAAGAATTTTTATTCTGCGTTTAATTTCATTAGTAATATGTGGAATTACCTGAACGGTTTTACCTAGGAAATCTCCTTTTCTTTCTTTTTCTATTACAGTTTGATAGATTTTTCCTGTAGTAACGTTATTATTCTGAGAAGTGGCAGAATCTAGAAATCTTTCGTAGTGACCCAAATCTAGGTCGGTTTCTGCACCATCTTCCGTTACATAACATTCTCCATGTTCATAAGGATTAAGCGTTCCTGGATCTATATTAATGTAAGGGTCAAGCTTTTGGATGGTTACATTAAATCCTCGGGATTTTAAAAGCAGGCCAAGTGAAGCCGAAACAATGCCTTTTCCCAAAGACGAAGTTACACCTCCTGTCACAAAGATGTATTTGGTATTCTTTTTACTCATTAGATTAGGTTTGTGCAAAGTTAATGGATTTTGACTAAAGTCCCAAAAACGATTAATTATTTCAAAAATTCTGTAAATTGCAACATCATTTATCAATTATAAATCTGTGGCAAAAATAAAAACAGCATACTATTGTCAGAAATGTGGAACGCAATATCCACAATGGCACGGACAATGCAAAAACTGTGGAGAGTGGAATACTTTAGTAGAAGAAATTGTAGAAAAAAAATCTTCTCACTATGATATTCTAGGAAGCGGGAAACAAAAAATCATTAACATTACCGAAGTAGAAACAGGAACAGAAATTCGTCTGAAAACTGTTTCAGAAGAACTGAACCGTGTTTTAGGAGGCGGAATTGTTCTAGGCTCTGTTATTCTCATTGGTGGCGAACCTGGAATTGGTAAATCTACGCTTCTACTACAACTTGCCTTAAAAATGAAGAAGAAAATTCTTTATGTTTCTGGTGAAGAAAGCGCTTCGCAAATTAAAATGCGCGCCGACAGAATTACAGATGTTCAAAACCCAAACTGTTTCCTCTACACCGAAACTTCTATCGAAAAAATCTTGATGGAAGCCAAAAATCTACAGCCAGATTTGATGATTGTAGACTCTATTCAAACTTTACAATCTCAATTGCTAGAAAGTGCTGCAGGAACGGTTTCACAGATTAGAGAATGTTCTGGAGAATTGATAAAATTTGCCAAAGAAAAAAACATCCCAGTTATTTTGGTTGGCCACATTACCAAAGACGGACAAATTGCTGGGCCGAAAGTTCTGGAACACATGGTAGACGTGGTTTTGAATTTTGACGGAGACAGAAATCACCTTTTCAGATTACTAAGAGCTCAGAAAAACCGTTTTGGTTCCACTCAAGAAATTGGGATTTACGAAATGGTGACTCAAGGTTTAAAAGAAATTAAAAATCCTTCGGAAATCTTAATCACCAAAAAATTTGAAGAACTTTCTGGGAATGCAGTTGCCGTTACTTTGGAAGGAAACAGGCCCATGCTTTTAGAAATTCAAGCTTTGGTTTCTACTGCAGTTTACGGAACTCCGCAACGCAGTTGTACTGGTTTTGATAGCAAAAGATTGAACATGCTTCTTGCTGTTTTAGAAAAACGCGCTGGTTTTATGTTGGGCGTAAAAGACGTTTTCCTGAATATTACAGGTGGAATAAAAACAGACGATCCCGCCCTTGATTTGGCGGTAATCGCAGCAGTTCTAAGCAGCAACGAAGATTTAGCCATTTCGGAGAAATATTGTTTTGCAGGTGAAATAGGTTTGAGTGGAGAAATTAGACCGATTCCTCAAATTGAGCAAAGAATTTCGGAAGCAGAAAAATTGGGCTACGAAAAGATTTTTGTATCCAACCTCAACAAAATTCCTAAAAGAAAATTCGGGATTAGAATAGAAGAAGTAAGTAAAATAGAAGAGTTCCACGAAAAACTTTTTTAAAGAATTCAAAAATTTATTTTGCTATTTTGAGCATTATTTTTTCGTTTTTTCAACTCAATAATTTTCATTAAATTTGAAAAAAGGGCGAATAATTAGATTTTCGTTTTTAAATTTTTAGATTAAATGAATTTCCTTGCACATACTTACCTTTCTTTTACCGACGAGCAAATCGTGGGGAATTTGATTGGTGATTTTATTAAAAATAAAAAGCGAGATCATTTATCAGAAGGGATTCAGCAAGGAATTACGTTGCATAGAGCTATTGATGCTTTTACGGATGTTCACCCAAAAGTTTTAGAAGCCAAAACCGTTTTCCAACCGATTGTAAGGTTGTATTCTGGTGCTTTTGTAGATGTGGTTTTTGATTATTTTTTAGCCAATGATAAAAATGTAAAATCTGCCAAAGAGTGGCGTGATTTTACCGCTCATGTTTATCAAGTTCTCAATAAACACGAAGCCATTTTACCTGAAAATTTCAGAAAAGTGCTTCCTAGAATGGAAAAAGACAATTGGCTCTACAATTATCGTTTTGATTGGGGAATGGAATACAGCATTAATAATGTATTGAACAAAGCAAAATATCTAGACAACTCTATTCCTGTATATGGATTTTTTCAGCATCACAAAGAGTTTTTGCGCTCTTGCTACGAAGAATTTTTCCCAGATTTACATCAGTTCTGTATCTCTCTGAATGATAATTTTAAAAAATCTGATACAGATATCGATCCGGATAGTTTAGTTTAGAACTTTTTCGTTCGCCATTTACAATAATGTGCACTATGTTCATTTGATCATCAAAAAAACTGTACAATAAACTCACTGCGGTTTCTACTTTCTTAGGCATTTCTGTCGCTTCAGATTCTAGATAGATATTAACAGATTCTTTATCTTCTTCAAAACCTAAATAATTGATTTTTAGAAATTTATTATTTGATTTCAATTTAAAATATTCTGCAAAATAATTTTCTAGAGCTTGGCCTAATCCTGCTTTACTTTTTTCTTCGCCGAAGTGTAACGTTTTATTATACTTGGCATTAAGACTATTTTCTAAATCGTCTAAGAAAAATTTGGCAGAAATCTCAAAAGTTTTGGTTTTAGCATTATAATTTATTTCCACCGAACCTACGTGATAAGGATGAATAGGTTTCGCTGAAGCTAAAAAAGCCAGTAAAAAAGTAAAAAGTAAGAAGAATTTTTTCATGCGTTCATTATTTAAAAATCCGTTCCGAAATTAATCATTATTTTCGTAACTCAAATTTTAAAACATGCAAGATTTTTTATTTTATTTACAATTAGGTTGGGAACACATCATCTCAAAAGACGCTCTAGATCATCAATTATTCATTTTGGCACTCATTGCTATTTTCAGTTTTAGAGATTGGAAAAAAGTTTTAATTCTAGTAACTGCATTTACGATTGGGCACTCTTTAACATTGGTTTTAAGCGCATTAGATGTGTTCAGATTTTCTTCTGATTGGGTAGAATTTTTAATTCCTTGCACTATCGTCTTCACTGCTTTGGACAACATTATTTTTTCTAAAAACGAGAAAAAACTCATACAACTTAATTATTATTTAGCTTTATTATTCGGTTTAATTCACGGAATGGGATTTGCCAATTCTGTAAGAATGATGCTCGCAAGTGAACAAGACATTACTTTACCGTTATTTGGATTTAACGTAGGACTAGAATTAGGGCAAATTGTAGTCGTAGCCATCGCACTATTCATACATTACATTTTCTCGGAAGTTCTGAAACTTTCTAATAAAATTTGGATTTACATTATATCTGTTCCTATCTTCATTTTTGCCCTAAAAATGGCATTAGAAAGAATTCCTTAACCAATTTTATCTGCATAGCACCACATTAACAGTTATTTTTTATAAAAAAACATGCTCTGTTGTAACAAATTTTTATATTTGTTAACAAATCAATAAAAATTAAAAATTTACAATGAAAAAAGTTCTAAGTATTTTTGTTTTTCTTTACGCTTTCGTAAGTACTTCCGCCCAAAACCACCAGAATAATCCAGGGAGCAATCATGGAAATAAATTCGAGCAACTAGGAACCATTTTACCTACGCCAAACAGTTACAGAACCGCTTCTGGAGCACCTGGTCATGAATATTGGCAACAACGTGCTGATTATGAAATCAATGCATATCTAGACGAGGAAAAACTTAACTTAAAAGGCTCAGAAACAATTACTTATTACAATAATTCGCCAGACGAATTAGAATATATTTGGTTACAATTAGATGAAAACGATACCAGCAACACAAAAGATGCAGGTTATCAATCTTCTTCTACTTTAGCTAAACAAATTTCATCTGATAGATTAAAAGCTACTGAATTACCCGTAAAAGATAATGGTTTCGGGATTAATTTAGAAAAAGTAACAGATGCGAATGGTAATGCGCTTTCTTATGTGGTTAATAAAACCATGATGAGAATAGATTTACCTAAAAAATTAAAAAAAGGGGAAACTTTTAAATTTAAAATCGATTGGAATTATAACATTCCAGATAGAATGAAGCAAGGAGGAAGAGGCGGTTATGAATTCTTCCCAGAAGATGGCAACCACCTTTTTACCATGACACAATGGTATCCTAGACTTTGTGTTTATTCGGACAATCAAGGTTGGCAAAATCACCAATTTACAGGTCGTGGAGAATTCACCCTTACTTTTGGAAATTTCAAAGTAAATATGAATGTTCCTGCTGATCATATTGTAGCTTCTACAGGTTCTGGAAAAAATTTCTCAGAAGTTTTAACCGCTGAACAGTTTGCAAGATGGCAAAAAGCGCAAAATACTAAAGAACCAATAGAAATCGTTACACTAGACGAAGCTAAAAAAGCAGAAAAATCTAAATCAAAAAACAGAAAAACTTGGACTTTCGAAGCAGAAAATGTAAGAGATTTCGCTTGGACTTCTTCTAGAAAATACATCTGGGATGCAATGCCTCAATTGATTGAAGAAAATAACAATAAAGTAATGTGTATGAGTCTTTATCCTAAAGAAGCATACAATTTATACAGAAAATATTCTACTAAAGCAGTAGCACATACGATTAAAACCTATTCAGAATTCACGATTCCATATCCATATCCAGTAGCTCAATCTATAGAAGCATCAAACGGTATGGAATATCCTATGATTTGTTTCAACTACGGTAGAACAGAAAAAGACGGAACCTATTCAGAAGGAATCAAAAACGGAATGATTGGAGTAATTATCCACGAAGTAGGACATAATTTCTTCCCGATGATTATCAATTCAGACGAAAGACAATGGTCTTGGATGGATGAAGGCCTTAATACTTTTGTAGAATATCTTACCGAAGAACTTTGGGATAATAAATTCCCTTCAAGAAGAGGACCAGCTCACACCATTGTGAACTACATGAAATTGCCAAAAGACCAATTAGAGCCTATCATGACCAACTCTGAAAACATTATTCATTTCGGCCCTAATGCTTACGCAAAACCTGCAACTGGTCTTAATATTTTGAGAGAAACCATCATGGGAAGAGAACTTTTTGACAAAGCTTTCAAAACATATTCTAAAAGATGGGCGTTCAGACATCCTGAACCTGCAGATTTATTCAGAACGATGGAAGATGCTTCTGGTGAAGATTTAGACTGGTTCTGGAGAGGATGGTTCTACAGCACAGATGCAGTAGACATAGCCATAGACAAAGTTACTGTTGCAACTCCAGATTTTGACGGAAAACCACAAGCTAGAGATTTTAAATATAAAGTAGACGAACCACAAGTAAATGACTTCGAAGACATTTCGAAAATCAGAAATAAAGAAGATAAGAAAATTACTTTCAAAACAGACGAAGACCAATCTTTAAGAGACTTCTATTGGAGATACGCAAGAGGTTTAGAAAAAGTAGACACTCAAAAAGAATACACCATAAAAGGTGACGCTCCAAAAAATCTTGACACCAAAGAAAGAGAAAGTCTAAAAAATATCACAGGCTACCAAATTGACTTCTCTAACAAAGGAGGAATGGTAATGCCTCTTATCTTAGAATTCACTTTCGAAGATGGAACTAAGTTAAATGACAAAATCCCAGCGCAAATCTGGAGATCAGATGAGAAAAAAGTTTCGAAAACATACTATTTTGACAAAAAATTAAAGTCAATTCAATTAGACCCAATGTTAGAAACTGCCGATATTGACACCACTAATAACCTATGGACTGCTGATAAAGTTACACCAGAAAGCACTTCTAAATTCCAAGTGTTCAAACAGAACCAAGAAAACAGAAGAAGAGGAGCTGCTGCTGGAATGGTAAACCCAATGCAAGCCGCAGGAAAGAAAAATTAAACCTTAAATAATTGATATAACCCTGAAGCCACTCACAAAAAATGAGTGGCTTTTTTCTGCCAAAATTTCACTTCATTTTGAGAAAAATCTGCCAAATTATCTCTCACTTTTCAATTTACATTGGAGAATTACCATTGGCACAGAATTGGAGAATTCCATCACAGAAAATTTAAAAATAATTATACATATGTCAGTAAATTTTAAACCATTAGCAGACAGAGTTTTAGTAGAACCTGTACAAGCAGAAACTAAAACAGCATCAGGAATCATTATTCCTGACACCGCAAAAGAAAAACCACAAGAAGGAACTGTAGTTGCTGTTGGCAACGGAAAACCAGACGAACCAATGACAGTAAAAGTTGGCGATAGAGTTCTTTACGGTAAATATGCCGGTTCAGAATTAAAACTAGACGGTAAAGATTATTTAATTGTAAGAGAAAGTGATTTATTAGGAATTATTGGATAAGCTTTCCGCAATCAGCAGTTAGCTTTCCGCATTTGGAAAGAAAATAAAATTTAATATTAATTATGCTGAAAGCCGAAAGCCGACAGCAAAAAGCAAAAATATTATGGCAAAAGAAATAAAATTCGATATTGAATCAAGAGACGCCCTAAAAAGAGGTGTTGATGCATTAGCAAATGCAGTAAAAGTAACTTTAGGACCTAAAGGAAGAAACGTAGTGATTGAAAAAGCTTTTGGTGCTCCTCACGTAACTAAAGACGGTGTTTCTGTAGCAAAAGAAATTGAGCTAGAAGATAAAGTAGAAAATATGGGTGCTCAAATGGTGAAAGAAGTTGCTTCTAAAACCAATGACATTGCTGGTGATGGTACTACTACCGCTACTGTTTTAGCTCAAGCTATCGTAAGAGAAGGTCTTAAAAACGTAGCTGCAGGTGCTAATCCTATGGATTTAAAAAGAGGAATTGACAAAGCGGTAACTGCTGTTGTAGAAAACCTTAAATCTCAATCTCAATCTGTAGGTGATTCTGCCGAAAAAGTAAAACAAGTAGCTTCTGTTTCTGCAAATAATGACGATACTATCGGTTCATTAATCGCTGAAGCGTTTTCTAAAGTAGGTAAAGAAGGTGTAATTACTGTAGAAGAAGCAAAAGGTACTGATACTACTGTAGATGTAGTAGAAGGTATGCAATTCGATAGAGGTTACCAATCTGCATATTTCGTAACGAATGCTGAGAAAATGGTTGCGGAACTAGATAATCCTTATATTCTTTTGGTTGAGAAAAAAATCTCTTCTATGAAAGAATTATTGCCAGTTCTAGAACCAGTTGCTCAACAAGGAAAATCTCTTTTAATTATTTCTGAAGAAGTAGAAGGCGAAGCTTTAGCAACTTTAGTAGTAAACAAATTAAGAGGTTCTCTTAAAATTGCTGCCGTTAAAGCTCCTGGTTTCGGAGACAGAAGAAAAGCAATGTTAGAAGACATCGCTATCTTAACTGGCGGACAAGTAGTTTCTGAAGAAAGAGGCTTCAATATGGACAATGTTACGATTGAAATGTTAGGTAGAGCAGAAAAAGTAACTATCGACAAAGACAATACAACCATCGTAAACGGAGCTGGTAACGAAGAAGAAATCAAAGGTAGAATAAACCAAATTAAAGCTCAAATGGAATCTACTACTTCTGATTATGATAAAGAAAAATTGCAAGAAAGATTGGCTAAATTAGCTGGTGGGGTTGCTGTTCTTTACGTAGGTGCTGCTTCTGAAGTAGAAATGAAAGAGAAAAAAGACAGAGTTGACGATGCACTTCACGCAACAAGAGCTGCTGTAGAAGAAGGAATTGTAGCTGGTGGTGGTGTTGCTTTAGTAAGAGCAATTTCTGCACTAGACAATCTTTCTGGAGCGAATCAAGATGAATCTACTGGTATCAAAATCGTAAAAAGAGCCATCGAAGAACCATTGAGACAAATCGTTGCAAATGCAGGTGGTGAAGGTTCTGTAATCGTAGCAAAAGTAGCAGAAGGAAGCGGAGATTTCGGTTATAATGCTAAAACTGATGAGTATGTAAATATGCTAGAAGCAGGAATTATAGACCCAACTAAAGTAACAAGAGTTGCCTTAGAAAACGCTGCTTCTGTATCTGGAATGCTATTAACTACAGAATGTGTAATCACAGAAGTTCCAAAACCAGAAAGTGCAATGCCACCAATGGGAGGCGGAATGCCAGGAATGATGTAATAGCAATTCGCTAAAACAATAAATTTTAAAATCCGTTCATTTTTTTTGGACGGATTTTTTTATTCAACGATTTGAAACTTTTTTTACTTTTGAAATGCTTACTTCAAAAATTTCTTTTATCACTTTTGCGGTTTTAAAAATTTTTTATTTCCAAAAAATTTCAAGAAATTAGTAAAATGAAACCATATATCGCCATCAATGCTTCTGCCGGTTCTGGTAAAACCTACACTTTGGTACAAAGAGTGTTGATGATTTGCCTTGAAAATCCTTATCAAAAAGACGCTATTCGTCATATTTTGGCGCTCACTTTTACCAATAAAGCAGCCAACGAAATGAAGGAAAGAATTCTTTCTTGGCTCAAAGAATTTACCCAAGAAAACTACGCTGAAAACGATAAATTGCTCGGAATTCAACAAAAATTTGAAGAACAAGGCAAGAAAATTACATTAGACGATTTACACCAGCGTTCGCAGAAAGTGCTCGATTATATTTTGCACAACTACTCTACTTTAAACATCGGTACGATTGATAAATTCAACGCCAAATTGGTGAGAAGTTTTTCTTACGAATTGGGTTTAGCTCAAAATTTTAACTTAGAAATTCAACCAGAACCTTTCTTGATTGAAGCGGTGGATCAAATGCTCAATAAAATTGGTGAAGACGAACAAATTTCCGAAGCTTTTCTTGATTATGTAAATTACAGTCTCGACCAAAATGAGCGTGTCAACATCAACAAAACCCTACTCGATTCTGCTAAAGAATTTGTGAATGATAAGCATTATCATTGGCTCGAAGAAAATAAAGATTTCGATTGGAAAGCTTATGAAAACACCAAAAATAACATCAGAAAAGAAATCAAAGAACTCAAAGAAAATTCTAAAAAAATTGCCCAAGATTCTTTAGATTTAATTAAAAACAACGGTTTAGAAATCGAAGATTTTGCTGGAGGAAAAACAAACGGAATAGGTAGTTTTTTTAAAAAATTTGAAGAAAAACAAGAACCTTTACTATATGAATCTGAAGAAAAAGAAATAGGAACTTTAGAAAATTTTCAAAAAGGTGCTTCTGTAAAAGGTAAAAAGAAAGAATCTGAAATTTTCGGAATTCTAGAAACTTTAATTGAAAACCGCAGAAAAATCATTCAAAATTATATTCTCGGAGAGAAAAAAGAGAAAATTCTAAGAGCATTATTGCCTTTGAAAGTTAACAAAGAAATTCAAGACCAATTGCAATTGATTGAAGATGAAAACGATTTGGTTTTGCTTTCAAAATTCAATGTTTTGATTAATGAAAACCTTCGAAACGAACCTTCTGCATTCATTTATGAAAAAGTGGGAACACAATTTCAGCATTATTTTTTCGATGAATTTCAAGATACTTCTGAATTACAATGGATGAATTTTCTTCCGCTTCGCGACCACAATATCGCTACCGAAAATTCTAGTTTTACGTTAGTTGGTGACCCTAAACAAAGCATTTATAGATTCAGAGGTGGAAATGCAGAAATAATGCTCGACATTATCAATAAAAAAGATTTTTCGCCAATTGAAGTGGAAATTGAGACGCTTCAACAAAACTTTAGAAGTGCCAAAAATATTGTGAAATTCAACAATGAATTGTATCATTTTTACGGAAGTTACCTGAATGAAGAACACGCAAAATTATTCGGGAAAGATGCTGAACAAAGCGCTTATTCAGAAAAAGAAGGTCGTGTAAAAGTTCATTTTTTAGAAAACGATTTGAAGGAAATTTATTACCAAGATTGCACCGAAAAAATGCAACAAGATTTGCAAGAGTGCATCAATAATGGATTTGAGTTTTCAGACATCACCATTCTTTGCCGTGGAAATAATGACATTTTCAATTTTTCTAAATTGTTGGGAAACTTAAAAGTAAACTATAAAGGCGAAGAAACGTATATTAAAACCATTTCGGAGAAAGGTTTAACACTCGAACTTTCGGGAACACTTCGTGCTTTGATTCAGTTTTTGTATTGGGAAACTTTTCCTAAAAACAGAAGATTTTTGGTAAAAATGATGTACGAATTAGAAAAATCTGGAAGAATAACAATGCAGGATTTTTCCGTGGAAATGAAGCAAATTTTAGAAATCGAAAGTAAAAAAGACATCGAAAATTTCATCAAAGAAAACTATGGGGTTGCACTGAAACAAGAAGATTTTCCGCATCTTAATTTGTACAATTTCATAGAATATTACATCCACGAATTTTCGGTGAAAGATAAAGAAACCGATTTCTTACTCAATTTTTTGGAATTGCTTTACAATTACACCCAAAATGCAGGCGCAACTTTGAAAGATTTTCTCAATTTTTGGGAAGAAGAAGGCAAAAACACGAGCATTCAAGCATCGGAAAATATTGATGCAGTACAATTGATGACCATTCACAAAGCAAAAGGTTTAGAATTCCCGATTGTATTTCTTCCGATGGAAAATGCACATAAGGACAATAAAATTCAAGATTGGTTTTCTTTGGAAGAAAATATCGCTTTGAAATCGGTAAATATTGGTGGTTTTGACAAAAAATTACAAACCTACGATTACCAAATTTCTAAATTTAACGAAGAAAATGCTTATAAAAATTTCATCGATAGATTATGTTTGCAATATGTAGCCACAACCAGACCTGTAGAACAGTTGTTTCTTTACGTTCAAAGACCATCAAAAGACACTAAAACGGGAGCAGAAAAACCATCAAATATTGAAATTTATGATTTTTTAAAATCTAAAAACACAGAAAATGTAGACAGTTTTGATGTTTTTAAAATTGATGAAAATGCTTTGAAAAAACAAAGTAAGAAAGAAGAAAAACAACACATTTCTCAACAAATTTCTTCTCTCACTCAAAAGCACGAAAAATCTGCCAATATCACGATTGCAACGCCTTCTAAAAACTACCAAGAAAGAAACGAAAAAGTAAGAAACGGAATTTTCACGCACGAAATTTTAGCAAAAATCAATACTAAAAACGATGTGGAAAAAGTTTTGAAATCTTATCTTTTAGAAGGATTAATTACTGAAACTGAAAAATCTGAAATCGCTGAAAGAATTTTTGAAATTATCGAAAAACATCCGAAATATTTTGCTGAAAATCAAGAAATTTTAAGCGAAAGAGAATTGATGATTGAAGGAAAAACTTACAGACCAGACAGAATGGTGAAAATAGATGACGCATGGTTTATCATCGATTTTAAAACAGGAAATCCGTCAGAAAAACATCAAAAACAAATTGATTTATACCAATCTGCAATGGAAAATCTCGGTAGAAAAATTGGTGGAGCCGAGTTGATTTATTTGTAACTTTATAAAAAATTAATACCATGAAAAAATTATTATTTTTCCTTGCTTTGTCTTTTGTTCAAATGAGTTTTGCTCAAGAAAATAACCTCAGAAAAATTATTTCTAACAACTCTCAGAATGTAAAAATCCGAGATAACAAAAACTCCCAAAATGTTCTATATGTGATTAACGGAATGCCAACTTTTTCTGATTGCTTTGCAATTAATGTTCAAAACATTGAAAGTATTAATGTTATAAAAGGAGAAAGAGCAACGGGATTATATGGTTATAGAGCAAAAAATGGAGTTTTAATCTTTAAAACTAAACCAAATACTCAATTTCTAAATTTTAAAAATATTGTTAAAGAATTTAAAATTTCAAAAGCGGACCAATTCTTGCCAATTGTGCTCAACAAACATTTCGTAGATGAAAAAGATTATCTCCTTTTAGATAAATCTGCCATCATTTCTGTGAAAATTTTAGAAGAACAACCGTTTGTAGAACCTGTTCTCTTACCAAAAGGAAAAGCAATTTATATTGAAACAATGGAAATGAAATAGTAGAGAATAAATAATTGAGATGTTTGTATGAAACGTTAAAATCTCGAAACTCGTATCTCGTATCTCATTACTTTTTCACTATTTTTGTTCAATGAATTCAAATCTCGAACTTCAACTCAAAACACTTCCTTCAGAACCCGGAGTTTACCGTTATTACGATAAAAACGGACAACTTTTGTATGTAGGAAAAGCCAAAAATTTGAAGAAAAGAGTGCTTTCTTATTTCAACAAAAATCAAAACGGTTACAGAACCAGAATTATGGTTTCTAAAATTGTACGATTAGAAACGACCGTTGTAAACTCTGAATATGACGCACTTTTATTAGAAAATAATCTAATCAAAGAACATCAGCCGTTTTACAATGTTATGTTGAAGGACGATAAGACCTATCCTTGGATTTGTATTAAAAACGAAAATTTCCCGCGTGTTTTTTTGACTAGAACCATCATCAAAGATGGAAGTGAATATTACGGACCTTATGCTAAAGTTCGTCCAGCAAAAATTTTATTGGAAACAATTAAAAATTTGTATAAAATTCGTTCTTGCAATTTAGATTTGGCCCCGAAAAAAATTGAAGACGGAAAATATAAAGTTTGCTTAGAATACCATATCAAAAATTGCAAAGGTCCTTGTGAAGGCTTAGAAAGTCTGGAAAGTTATGATGAAAAAATAGATGCCATCCGTGGAATTATCAAAGGAGATTTCCGAAAAGCGAGGAAATATTTAGAAGACGAAATGTTTCGTTTTGCTGCCAATTTAGAGTTTGAAGCAGCACAAAATGTAAAAGAAAGATTAGAGTTTTTAGAAGATTACCAAGCGAGAAATACGGTTGTAAATCCAAATATAGATGATGTAGATGTTTTCGGAATGACGAGTGATGAAACCGCAGCTTATGTGAATTTCTTCAAAATTAGAAACGGAAATATTGTCCAAAGTTTCACTACTGAAATCAAAAAAATGCTGGAAGAAACCGATGAAGAAATTTTGGAAGAAGCACTCATAGAAATCCGACAAAAATTCGCTTCGGAATCCAAAGAAATTTTGCTTCCTTTTCACTTGAATATAGAAATTCCGAATATAAAACTCATCGTTCCAAAAGTGGGTGACAAGAAACGAATTGTAGAACTTTCTGAAAAAAACGCCAAAGAATACAGACTCGAAAAACTGAAACAAGTTCAAATTGTAGATCCAGAAAGACACACCAACAGAATTATGGCAGAAATGCAAAAACTGCTCAGAATGCCAGTAGAACCTAGACATATTGAAGGATTTGACAATTCTAATATTCAAGGAAGTAATCCTGTTTCGGCTTGTGTCGTTTTCAAAGACGGAAAACCGAGTAAATCTGATTACCGAATTTTCCATGTAAAAACAGTAGAAGGACCGAATGATTTTGCAACGATGGAAGAAGTGATTTACAGACGTTACAAAAGAATGCTAGATGAAGGCGAAAATCTTCCGCAACTGATTTTGATTGACGGAGGAAAAGGTCAACTTTCGTCTGCAGTGAAAAGTTTGAAATTGCTTGGACTATACGGAAAAATTACGATTGTGGGAATTGCAAAACGTTTGGAAGAAATTTTCTTTCCAGAAGATCCAATTCCGTTGTATTTAGATAAAAAATCTGAAACTTTGAAAATTTTGCAAAGAGTTCGTGACGAAGCGCACCGTTTTGGCGTAAAACATCACAGAACGCGCAGAACCAACAATACCATAAAATCTGAATTGGAAGAGATACCTGGAGTTGGCGAAAAAACCATAGAATTGCTTCTGAAAAAACTAAAATCTGTAAAACGGGTAAAAGAAGCCAACCTAGAAACTCTGGAAGAAATTCTTGGGAAGCAAAAAGGGAAAATTGTTTGGGAGTTTTTTAATCAATAAAAAGATTTATTTATAAACCACAAAAGACACAAAAGAAATGTTTGAAAATATGTTTGCCAAAAGTAAAAAAAGTTTTCACTAATCACTTTTTTTACTTTTGGATAGCTTAGAATAAAATAAATCTTTAATCGCTTTTGCGGTTAAAAAAGGAAAAAATTGATACTCTGCTTTTTATTTCGCTGTAAAAACTTCTTTCTTATAATTCCCGTCATTGGTTGGAATTTCTATCACCAGATATCCGTTTTCTGAGTAACCTAGAGTAGAAGTTCCGTTTTCTAAAGTTACTCTGTAAACATCTGATTTTGTAGTATTTTTAAAAGTGGCAAAAGGAACAGAACTACTAGAACTTACCAAGATGAATTGATCTTTTGAAATCTGAATTTTTTGGAAACTCATTGTTCCGTTGCTATAAGATTCTGCTTTTTTGGAAACTTCTGCAGTTGCAGAATTTGTAGAAGCTACTACAGCCTGAACTGGCTTTTCTACAACGGTTTCTACTACGGTTTTTTCAGTTGGTTTTACTAAAATTTCTATTTCTTTAGGTTGAGAATTTTGTAAATTTTTGAGTGAAATATTCATCGCGTCTTGATAGCCTAACTCGAAATCCTTAATCATAGAAGTGCCTTTGGTTTCAAAAACTACATTTTTCTCGCAATTCGAAAACTGTAATTTCAGTCGGTTTCTAAACATATTAGAATCATTAAGTAAATCTGCATTTAAAACTTTGCAAGGATTTTGTCTTAATTCTAAAGGCCAGTTAACAATGTCATCTTGAATTACTTTATATTTCTTTGCTTCTAAAGATTTTTTCAAAAGGGTATTGAGATTATATTCATTTGCTTCAAAATCTTTGAATTTTTTGGGAACATAAATATATTCGTAGTCGGTAATATTTTGAGCGGAAAATATAAGGGTGAAAAACAAGAAAGCAAGTGCAAATGATTTTTTCATTGTGAGAAATTTTAGTGAAGTAAATGTAAAAAATAAATAAGTTCTAATAAAATTAATTTTCTGAAAAACGTGCTTACGAAGAAATGAAAGTGAAAAATAGCCCTGATTGAGCCTTTGTTTGAGCTCTTTTTGTTTTTTTGTCATTCTGAGAGAATTCGAAGAATCTAAAAAAAACAAAAAAGCGAGTGGCGAAAGCAGGTGAAAACGTGATTAGAAACTGAAAACGGGTTGCTTCTAATATCTAAAATCTCTCATATCCAATTTCAGAGAAAAGAAATTCGAGAAATAATTGCTGCCGCCAATTCCAGTATTGGTGATGGCGTAATCTAGCGTAAGTCCCTTGTATTTGATGCCAATTCCAGCGCTTGGTTGCATAGAAACTTTGCGTTTTAGGTCTTCGATATCGGTCACAGTTTGAAATCTATTGAGTCCAGCTCTCACAAAAATCATTTTCTGGAAACTGAGTTCCGCACCCAAATAAGGCGAAATACTCGCAAAATCTGTAGAAATTACTGCGGCGGTTTTGGCAAAATCTACATTAAGACCAGCTTCTGGCAATAATTCTAAATCCCTATTGATTTCAAAATTTTTGGAAACGCCTAGATTCAATTTAGGCATGGTAATTTCCATTTTATCTTTCGGAGCGGGATTGAATTCTTCTCCGTTTACTACTGTTGATAATTCTTTTTGGTTGATACTCCAAAAATTAACCGTAGTAGTGGCATCTCTCAGCATAGCTCCAAATTGGTAACCAGAATCTGCACGATAAATAGCTCCTGCATCAAATCCAAACCCAAAACCATTGGCAAATTTCCCAATATTTCGGTAAACAATTTTGGCATTAATTCCTACGCTTAGTTTTTGGTTTCCACCAGGACGAAAAGCATAAGAAATGATTCCTGCGTAATCTGAAGTGGAAAATTTAGAAATTTTATCATAATCTATGTTTCCTTCAGAGTCTATCATCTGAGTAGTGTTCAAAATATTATCAACTCCCAGTCTCACAATAGAAATTCCCAAAACGCCATCTTTAGAATCGAGCGCTTTGGCGAAAGAAATATAATCGTATTTAGCAATAGATTCAAAATATTCTGCGTGCATTGCTGCGCCTTGCCAATCGCTTTCTACTTCGGTTAAACCAGCTGGATTCCACATCGGAGCATAGACATCATTCTGATTAGAAATCACAGCGCCTCCCATTGCTAAACCTCTGGCTCCAGCTCCAATATTGAGAAATTCGTTAGAATATTTTCTTACGATTTGTGCGTTGCCAATGACTGACAAAAAGGTTAAAAGAAGTAAATATTTTTTCATCAAATTTGTTTAATATCACTCTTGAGTGTTTTCTATCGCTATTTCTTTGGATTTTTTTCTGGCTTTAATGACTCCGTTAATAACAATTGCCAAAATCATAACCAAAGAAGCTCCATAAAAAACAGCACTCATTTTTTCTGATTCTCCAAAGATAAAAAAAGCCAATATAATTCCATAAATAGGCTCTAAATTTACTGTAAGAATCAAGGTAAATGGTGAAATATACTTCATCAAATTCACTGACTCAAACATAGGATATGCTGTAAAAACACTCGCCAATAAGGTTAATAACGCTAAATCACGGTAACTTATTTCGCCAATTTGTGAAATTTGACCAGAAAAAACGTAATACAAACTAATCACCAGAAAACCTCCGAAAATTTCATAGAAAATAATATTTCCAGATGATGTTTTACCATATAATTTTCCGTTAAAAACTGAAAAAATAGTTCCGAGTAAAGCGCAAATTAACCCGTAAATAATTCCTAATTTATACTGAAATTCTACTTTGAAAATTAAGGAAATACAAATCACAATTACTATTCCCATCACAATCTCCGAAAGGTCTATTTTTCTTTTAAAAATAAGAGGTTCTAGCAGTGCAGCAAACAAGGTAGATGTTCCCAGACAACTCAGCGCAATAGATACATTAGAAACCTTAATAGAACTGAAGAAAAACAACCAGTGAAATGCCATTAAACTTCCTATTCCTACTAATTTTAAGAGCAATTTCTTAGAAACTTTTATGCTGTCTTTTTTGATAATCCTAATAAATAGATAGAGAAAAACCGAAGCAAAAAGCATTCTGTAAAAAACCAAAACTTCTGCATTCGCATGAATCAGTTTCCCCAAAATAGCAGTAAATCCCCATAAAAAAACAATCAAATGAAGCCTAAAAGTAGAAGTTTTATACATATCTCAAATTTTCTGTACAAAAATATCATTATTTTTCTATTTATCATTGGGTTTCCTCAAATCATTCCTATAAACACGCCCCGAATTTTCTTCGAAAATTCGGGGCGTTGCTCAAATAATAAACTATAAAAACTAATTAGGAAAAATAAATCATTAAATTCTTTTTATAAGTAACGGAAAAACAAGATTCAATATTTCTTAAAAATTAGTTAAATTTTTATTTTTTTTGGCGCCAATTTCGTGCTGTCGCCAGTCGCTTCCCGAAAAGCCAAATTCATTCCCATTTCATTTCGGGAGAGCTCCAACAATGGCTCCATCACGGGCGCAGTTCGGTCATAAAAACACTTTCAGAGTTAAAATTAAAATTTATGGTACATCTCATTCAGAATTCATTTCTTATTTTTTATAAAATGTGTATTTTTAGAGACACAAAATAAATTATGGACTTACAATTCAATAAAAACGAAGACACAAATAAACTCAGGCTTTCAGAAATTAATCAACTCTATGCCAAAATCAAAAAAGGTGGCGGGGAAAAAGCTTTACAAAAACAGCACGAACAAGGCAAACTCACTGCTAGAGAACGTATCGCTTATCTTCTTGATAATGATGATGAAGCGATAGAAATAGCAGCTTTTGCAGGTCACGAAATGTATGAAGAACATGGTGGCTGTCCAAGTGCAGGTGTAGTTGTGAAAATAGGGAAGATTTCTGGCAAACAATGTATTGTTGTAGCCAATGATGCTACCGTAAAAGCAGGAGCTTGGTTCCCTATTACAGGAAAGAAAAACCTTAGAGCGCAAGAAATCGCCATGGAAAACAGATTACCAATCATCTATTTGGTAGATTCTGCAGGTGTTTATCTTCCTATGCAAGACGAAATTTTCCCAGACAAGGAACATTTTGGCAGAATTTTTAGAAATAATGCGAAAATGTCTGCAATGGGAATTATCCAAATTTCTGCCATTATGGGAAGTTGTGTTGCAGGTGGTGCTTACCTTCCAATTATGAGTGACGAAGCCATGATTGTAGATAAAACAGGTTCTATTTTCTTAGCTGGAAGTTATTTGGTAAAAGCTGCAATTGGTGAAAATATTGACAATGAAACTTTGGGTGGAGCAACGACACATTGCGAAATTTCTGGAGTTACAGATTATAAAGCCAAAGATGACAAAAAAGCTTTAGACAGAATTAAAAACATTATGAAATCCATTGGTGATTTCGAAAAAGCAGGATTCGATAGGACAGAAAGTTTTCCTCCAAAAGAAAATCCAGAAGAAATTTTTGGTATTATCCCCGCTTCTAGAGCAGAACAATATGACACTTATGAAATCATCAAACGATTAGTTGATAATTCAGAATTCGAAGAATATAAACCAGATTATGGCAAAACTATTATTTGTGCTACAGCAAGAATTGATGGTTGGTCCGTAGGAATTGTAGCCAATCAAAGAAAAATGGTGAAATCTGGGAAAGGTGAAATGCAGTTTGGAGGTGTTATTTATTCAGATTCTGCAGATAAAGCTACTAGATTTATAGCCAATTGTAATCAAAGAAAAATTCCTTTGGTTTTCTTACAAGATGTAACTGGCTTTATGGTAGGTTCAAAATCAGAACATGGCGGAATCATAAAAGACGGTGCCAAAATGGTAAATGCAGTTGCCAATTCTGTTGTTCCTAAATTCACCATTATTACAGGTAATTCTTTCGGTGCAGGAAATTACGCCATGTGCGGAAAAGCTTATGACCCAAGATTAATTGTTTCTTGGCCTTGGGCAGAATTAGCCGTTATGGGAGGCTCTCAAGCAGCAAAAGTTTTGGTTCAAATTCAAGAATCTACTCTCAAAAAACAAGGAAAGGAAATTACAACAGAAGAACATAATAAACTTGTAGAGAAAATCACTCAGAACTATACCAAACAAACAAAAGTAGAATATTCTGCAGCTAGGATTTGGGTTGATGCTATTATCAATCCATTAGACACCAGAAAATGGGTATCTGCTGGTATAGAAGGGGCAAATAATTCTCCAATAACCGATAAGTTTAATTTGGGAGTTATCCAAGTATAATATATTTAAACATACATAAAATTATAAAGTAAAAAGCCTCTGTCCTTCATTAGAACAGAGGCTTTTTAATGCTATTTCTTCTTCAAATATAAATCCATGTTTATAATTTATATATGCAAGTCAATTTTCATGAGTATTTTCTCATTTAAAATATTATACTTTCAAAATGATATCTTCATAGATTGATAGATTGGATTAGATAGAATAGGTATAAAACAAAAAAATCCTCATCATTTGCATGATGAGGATTTAAAAATAAAAACTGGCGGCGACCTACTCTCCCGCGTTAGCAGTACCATCGGCGCTAGAGGGCTTAACTTCTGTGTTCGGAATGGGAACAGGTGAGCCCCTCTGCTAAAACCACCCTAAAGGCTTTATATGAGGGATTAGTTGTTAGGACTTAGGACTAGTTTTAAACTAAATCCTTAGCCTTT